>OZ244744.1:0-207500 GCA_965219455.1 Candidatus Latescibacterota bacterium
TACGTCCGTCATAGCATGAAACTCCAGTGTGTCTCGAACTAGGGAGCACCGCATTCCAGGCGACGCGGGGCGGCTGAAAAATCATAGAAAACAACCCGTACGTCCTTGTTTTTTTCCATTTTCAGCATCTGCCTGGCACCCACTCGAAGCATTCTTGTAGACTGGAAGACACGTCGTTGTTAACTATATTTACCTTTGGAGGCTGATTGTTGTCTCACTGAGCGTATTCCTGTCGTTCCGATTTGACGGTAATCGGCGATGCTACAGGACCCGTTCTCTAATTCCGCCTGTCTACAATCTTAGAATATACTTCCAATGACAGCCGGCGCAACGGCTTTTCGTTTTCATCGTATCTACGTTGCCAGGCCCGCTGGGTGACGGCCGGCGGCGGGGTCGTCCGCGGCGTGGAACTGCCCGTTCTCCTGATCGATGAAGAGCATGACGGGCGTCGCGATCGGTGACGCGCTCGATGCGACACGATGCCCGCGCCCCGCGAGTTCGGCTCGAATGTCCCTGTCAGGCACAACCCCGTGAGTGTGAACAGCAAGCAGCCACGCCGATTCAAGGTAGCACACGGCGATCGGTTGCGCATTCATCCGCAGACGCTTATCCTCAGTTGGGAAAATGATTGCAGATGCAAGAAATAAGGGCAGATGCAAGAAAGTTATCGCAGTTCCTACAGCTATCTACCCGGCCGAATTGTAATGAGGACTTGAAGCCCGCGTGTGCCAACCGGTTTAGCCCACACACCGCCCGGTGCACCGGTCGAGCCGACGACTTCATCCGCCACCCTATCGACCTAATCCTCGATGGACGACAGGACGTGGATCCACGCGCCTGCACGAGACGTTACCGGCAGTAAGCCCGAAATTCTAAGCCTCGGCCGCATCCCCGATACGACAATTCATCGAATTTAATAAGGGGAATAGACGTAATGGGCTTGTATCGGGAGAAATTACGTTTGCAGCCGGCAATCGGATTCAGCGCCCTCTCGCGTGAATCCGTATCCCACGACACCATTGTGTTCTGCCCTCCACGGAGGTATTTCTCTCAACCTGGCTCGTGGGTATATATCCTTCTGGATCGCCCTTAAGAAATCAAGCTTCTCTTCTTTGGTCAGTTTTCGCACATTCAAATCTATGACTCCACCTACACTACGACCTCAATTGGGGTTTTTTGTGCCGTCGGCCAGCCGTTCCGGGGGTGCCGAACCGTTTGCCTTCAAGGATCCTTGGGACAGTACCCATCTGCAATTTCGGGTATCGTGCGCCGCCTGGGTCGACGTCTCCGGCTTCGTCCCCATGAGCCGTTTGAAATTCCGTTCCTTGACCGTCCCAAAGGGCTCCATTGCGATCAATCCGGCCAACCAGTCGGGTTCGCTTGTCAAGCCCATAACGTCTATTCCCCTGGGAAATAGCCATTTATGAGCGAGCGGTATTTCAGTCTACCAGTGACATTTCGCCACATGATAGCAACCCCGTTGGCAATAAGGCAGGGGCTCGATCATCAAGAACCGTATGCGTCACCTGGCGGCCGGAGATGGGTACGTATAAGGAGAAAGGCACAGGACGGACCATTGACCTGACCATGCTCACGTTAGACCTTCTCATTCGCTCTACGAGGCGCCTATTACCTTCAAGACAAAGGGCGCTGGCTCGCCGACCTCTACGCGGGAGTCCGTTGCAACACTGTTGAACGGGGTCAGCCCCAGCGGTTGGGCCGGTGACGCCCCTGCAAGTCGAGGGGACGTTGGCTTGGAGAGGACAGGCACGGTGTACGGATCCGCTTGCGTGACGTCCACGCGATAACCAATATCGGCCATCGCGTGAATCGAGATTGCGCTCAACGCAGGTACCGGTTACGGACTCATCAGTTCCTCGCTGCCGGGGAACACGGAAACGCGCCAGGCGTTGTTAAACGCTCAAATTCTGGCGTTCTCCACGGGTAACCTGGCGCCTGTGTAACTCGACCCGCCCGCGGCATTGAAGGGGGCAATCGCCTTTGCACCCGAAAAATGCGTATCGGGCTGGGGTCGGGGACGACTCGGGTTGGCCTCGTGTTGCAGCAGATTGTGCCGCTTCCACACACTGCTATGGAATCCAAGGGCATGGCCAATCCTTTGCGAAACGATCCGCACGGTAACGTGTCGCCTTTAACCCGCCGGCGCCGTTCTTTTCTTGTCCCACCGGCTGCCGCAGACACCACGGTTCGCACGATTGCGCCGATCTTTTTTCCCCAGCTATAGTTCGTTTTCGTGCCCGCACGCGCGGCATACTCCCACTCCGCCTCCCTGGGCAGGCGGTACCGTTTCTCCGTATTTGCTGAGAGCCATTCCGAGTATGCTATCGCGTCGTCCCACGAGACCCATGACGCCTGATTCCGGGCTCGATTCGAGAGTTCATCCATGAACCGCTCGTCCAGCAACGCCAACGCGTCCTTGTAGAACTCGCCTTGTCGTCCTTCATTCTTGAGGTACTTCGTCACCGCGTCAACCGCGATCTCGGTGGCGAATTCCTTCGAGGTCCGGGCGCGTTCGTAGAAGATGCGCGATCATATCGGTATACAAGCCCCTGAGCGAAGCGGCACGGGTATGTCAGGAAATGCCTGGCTCGAGTTCATCCAGGACCTGGACCCACAAGGGTTCCCCACACCGTTGACCGTCACCACCGATGGAGCTCGTGAGCGAATCCAATCGGTCGATCAGATATTTCCCAACGGCCACCGATACCGAGTGCACCGAATACATTGATGACGCTTCATTGCCGAAGTCGTTGGCAAAGATCAGAAAATCACCAAAGCCGATGGCGCCGTCCTCGTCCAGATCGAACCGCGCCTCATACCCCGCATCGCCTGTACTTAATCCGAACTGCGCCGCAAACTGCAAAAAATCCCCGAAGCCGACGGTACCATCGCCATCAAAGTCCGTCGCAGCTTGCAGCCCGACGGCGCTAAAGGTCACCGGCTCCAGCCCTGCGACGCTTACTGCAACGGTGTTCGTCCCTGGCCGACTCCCCAGCGTAAGAAAGCTCGTTGCCTCGCCTCTAACGTCTGTCGACGCCTGTTCCCGTGAAAGCACGCCGTCGCCGCGAGTAACTGAAAAGCGGACAATCACTCCGGCCAGTGGCTCGCCGTTCTGGTCCGACACCGAGACGACCAACGGCTCTGGCAGCGCCCTGCCGGACGTCCCCTCCTGGTGGTCGCCCTGCGGTTTCGTCAATTCGACCGGATAGGGCGGCGGCGTGCGCCCAGGGACCGTCCATAGCGTCACGAACGTATTTAACCCCGTAATAACGACGGTACCATCCGGTGAAATTACCAGCCCCCGTAAGCCCCCAGGTTGCGGGATGGTGTCCATCTTTTCTTGTGTAACCAGGTCCCATATATGGAATTGGCGGCCATCCGATGCAATCAGCGTCTTTCCATCTCGTGAAAACGTCGCATCATACCCCCACTCCTTTATTGGAAATTTGGCGTTTTGTTCTCTTGAAGGGACGTCCCAAAGCGCGACAGAGTGTTGAGTCCCAACCGCAAGCGTGTTCCCATCGGGCGAAAACCGCACCCAGGTGACCTCCGTTGAATGCTCAAGGGAAGCGATTTCCGTCTGCGTGGCCGTATCCCAAAGGCGGACAATCTGACCCGCGCCGGAAGCGAGGATGGTCCCATCGGGCGAAAACTGCAACCTCAAGACTAAAGCACTATGCCCTCTGCTGGCAATTCTTGTTTCTGTCTTCATGTTCCACAACTCAAGGAGATCTCTGCGGACGTTGTTGTATGCCCGAATGCCGCACGCTACGGTGACCCCGTCCGGAGATAACGCCCACGTAAAGAGTTGTTTTAGCTCGAGCGGCGGGCGGAAAGTAGCGATTCTGGTAGTTGTCTCCACGTCCCAGAGATTGAGGGATAGACTGTTCGCAGCCGCGACGGTAGCGCCATCCGGCCAAAACGCCAACATACTGATGGAGTTCGCAGGTCCCTCCCGCGGCAGGGTAGCAATCTTAGCTCTTGTCGCTATGTTCCAAACCACAACGTTACCTTCTCCCCCTCCAACTGCCAGGACGCTCCCATCCGGCGATAACGCCATCGAAACAACTGACAGACCCATTTCAAGAGTGGCGATTTGGAACGGTGAGCGTTCCGCAAGTTCAAAAGCCAATGGGCTTATATTGCCCTCCTTATCAACGATATCGACCCTGAAGACATGAACAGGAGAATCGGAAATACTCAAAATGCCGCCGGAAGGAACGACGCCGTCATAGTCAAACTCGATTATGGCCTCACGAGCACCGTCCAGTCCACGACAGGCTTTCACTTCAGGAGAGTTTGCAGCAGGGTGCCCGGGTCGCGTCAGAACGGTCAGGATCGCCTGGTGAAGCCCATGCTCAGCGCGAGCTTCCAGTTGAGCGGTAATGCTCGACGCGCCTGCCCGATATCGAACCGGCGAAAGCCTTTTGACGCGCGGACTCTGTCCCTGTTCAATGGGGACATTGGGATCAAAAAAAGGGTTCACGCTCAAAAATTCGGCGCCGCAGGCCGATAGAGACCTTCGCTGACCGCCACCGTACGACATGATGTACGCGTTATCGTTAAAGTCATGGTGCAATCCGAAAGCATGGCCGAGTTCATGCGCCATCACCTGCCAGGAAAAAGCAGCAGAGACTATCGTCAAGCCCGCTTTTTTTCCCCTCGCCGCGCCGACACCTTGTGCAACCCCATTCCAAAGCGCAATTCCATTTATGCTATTGTCAATGACCACCAGCAAAACGTTGTCATCAAGACCAAACGCCTCCCCCGGGCGGCCAGTTCGACCAACCACTTCATCTATTACGGCCCTCTCTGTATTTTTAATGTAGTGACGATCGGGATACGCCCCGTCCACGCGGTGAACCAGCGGCTCGCCGTCTGCGTCGGTTTCAAAGCGGAAGCTCTTGGCACCGTACCCGTGCACACCCATCTGCTCGGCATAAAAGGCTTGAACCTGTCGAATCGCCGTTTTCATTGAGTCAGCCACGTCGGGACGATACACCCGATCATTGGGTAAGACGTAAATCATGCGCACTGTGCGCGGTTCCCCGACGTTCCTGTCCGCCGGCCGCTTGGCGGCAGGGCGGGGCCCGTCCCGTTCCCACCGCTCGAAATCGACGGGAAGGCAGAAATGCACACTATCGGCAGTGGCGGACGAAGCGTGGACAACCGCCATCGGCAAAAGCAGGAGACCGATTGACGCGTAAAGGTAAACGAAACGATCAGCGAGTGGACCCGTTGAAAGAACGGGGCGGTTCCTACTATAATCAAACCAGGACAATAAAACGGTCAATGCGACTAAGCAGGCGATCATAGCATACCTCCTGTTTACACTGATTCATAACGCGAAAACCCTCGACAAAGACAACAAACCCAAGAAACGATTCGCGGCACGCTTCCCCGAGCCCTATCCCGACACCGTCGACGGGCCTTCCCGCCACTGGGAGCGCATGGTTAACTTCATTATTGGCAATTCAGCTATGAGTCTCCTCCGAAAAGTCAAAATCCACTCTGACGAGGTCCAAGTTCGTGTTTCACTCAGAAGTAAATCAAAATCATACTTGATATAAAACTGTTATATATAATGATTTATGGGGATATGGCTTTTGTTGAAAATGGCCGTTCCTGATCCAAATTGGAAGAAAATCACGCGAATCTCACTTTTCGGAGTGGACTCAAAGCCAGGTTGTTGTCGAGCAGGGCACGCTGGCGGCGAGCACCGTGTGGAATCGCACCGCAGAGCTGTAGGGAGGAATGGAGTTTTCGTTTTGGTAAAGCGGCGAGTAACGGTAGACTCCCTGCCCGCCGTCGGGGGCAAGCATTTCCTGGTCGTAGTTGAGCAGACCGCGGAATAGTCCGACCTGACCTTGGTCGAGACCCACGGCTTGCAGGAATTGCCAATGGTGTGGGTGCGTCGTGGTGTTATGGAAGTAGACACGCGGTCGGTCAGTATTCATGTCGAACAGCACGAACTTGATGTAATGCGAGTTGTAGCAGAGCGCCTTGAATGTCTCCGCGTCCGGGATGGCTACGGCGCCGTCGCTCAGGTCGATGTTGGGAGCGGGGTTTACCGGGTTCATGCTGCCGAGGTCGGCAAGTTCGGTGACGTCGTCAATGCAATCGCCGTCCACGTCCGCCGGGTCGGCGATGAGGTACTTTTCTACCCGGTAGCGCTCTGCGGGCAGGGCCTCGATGTTCTCGGCCAGCGTGGTCGTGCCAGCTTCACCCAACTTCACCAGGACCGGCAGCTCCAACTCCGTGCCGTCCACATCGTGCTTGACATACAGCACGAGGTAGTCGTCGGTCGTCGACGTGACCACGATGGGAACCGCCGTCACGTCGACCTCTACTGGCGTCGGGTTATAGCCGCACCCTTCACACGGGTCACTGTTCTGAGCACAAACGGCGCTGGACAGGGACAACGCGGCGGCCATCACTGTCAGCAAACCGCATGCGAGGCGGCTGATGGCGGGGGTTTCCCCCTTCACACTCCATTGAACAGCCATATCGCGGAAACCCCAGGTTCAGGATAGTGATCCCTGCACCAGATCATATGCCCTGATCCGGCGCTGGAGGATATTCCGGGAGATGCCAGGCAGCCCGGGACTGAAGTCTGAAAACCGCGAACAGCAATTCCGAGTTGCGCCGATGCCATGTTAATATATAGATAACATTCAATCGTCTAAGAACACTCCTAATATAGCGAAATTTACCTGTTTTCGCAATAATTCGTTATAAACGAATTTATACGATGCTGTACGAAAATTCAGGCGGCCCAGGAGAAGGTCGGCAGTAGGGCCCGAAGCGGATCCGTTTCGTCAGGAAGGCAGAACGGAGGTAGGGATGGTGACTACCGGGGTTGCCTATCGGCCGGAAGGGGACGGGTGTTTGCCGTCGAGGGCAGGATGCCCTCGTTCCTGCTTGAGTGTCCCGAGCAGGATCGTGTCGTAAGGAAGGCAACAAAGCGGGAGGGATGTCGGTAGTTGAATATCGGCTGAAAAGGGACGGGTGTTTGCCGTCGAGGGCAGGATGCCCCCGTTCCTGCTGAAGACCCGGCAGCAACGAACAAAGCGAAAATCGGCAGGAGTCACAAGGAAGGGAGCGGGTCCGGTCTATACCGGCGGCGAGCCGGATCGGCCGGTGGGAGACTCGTGAACGGCGATGAAAAGTGGGCGGGAATGCCAGGTTCAGCCAGTTGAATGCGTTGAGCCGAAAGTGCCTGGAATCCGCTCCCCCGTCAGCCGAATCAACTCCAGCGCCCGGACAACGGATTCCAGCTGTTCCACGGTGAGGATATCGGCCATCCTCTGGGCGCGCTCGCGCCCGATGCGCCAAAATCGCTCCGTGGCCTTTCGTCCGTGGGGAGTCAGTTCGCACATCACGACTCTCCGGTCGTTCGGGTCCGCAACCCGGTTCACAAGATTCCTTTGCACCAGGCGGTCCACGATGGAGGTCGTGGCGGAAAGCGTGCTCCCCAGGTAGCCGGAGATGGCACTCATCTTCGCGGATTCTATGTTCTCCAAGAGGACCAGGGTTTTTATCTGGGGAATGGTCATGTCCAGCCCCTGCCACTCGTCCAGACGACCGCTGTGCATCAGGCGGTTCAGGTGTTCCACCACGTCCACAAACTGGTCCGTCAATTCCTGCTTGTACTTATCGTTCACGACGTCTCACCCGAATTATACGGTCTGGTAGTCCCCTCCCATCTCGAGGCCCCCGGTAGAATGGAAGTCTGGCTGACAGGCCGAAAACCACGCGACCACGGCACTCATCGCATCGACTACACCTGTAGTTGACCCGATGTTGAACCTCGTCTCAAGGACGGGAGACAAACGCGGATCGGCCGCGAATCGTCTCGGTCGGCGGGGCGCCCACCCATTTGATTTTCATCTTGCATCCAGAGCTTGATGGATGTCCACTTCGGCGATACGAGCCGCCGGGATAATTTCGGGAATTTTGCCGGAAATGTCAACAATTGTGAAGAGGCGTGGAATACTGGCCGAACCACCGTCCAGTATGAGGTCGACACGTTGCCCGAGGACGTTGGCGGCTTGTCGGGTACTCCCGATATTATATCACAACTTCGACAGATCATCGACTTCCAATTCCTTCCGCCACTTGAACCTGCTCGATGCAGAAATCCGACGCGCGATCGGGACGCCATTGAGGCTATCGCTGCTTACTAATCGCCGCGATCATCGAAATTCAATTTAACGCTTGACATTTCTCCTGACAATTGTACAATTGATTGCGTCCGGAGGAGACCGCATTGAACATTGTGATCGATTCTTCAGCGATTGTTGCGGTAATTGTAGCCGAACCTGAAAAAGACGCAATCATTACGGCTACGTCGGGGCATACACTCATCGGTCCCGGATCCATTCCCTGGGAAATCGGAAATGCATTCTCCGCGATGATCAGGCAGCGTCGCGTCAGTGTCGCGGATGCACAGCGGGGAATGGAGATTCTGGATGGCATCCCGCTGCAATACGTGAGCGTCGACATGTCGAATGTGCTGTCCGTCGCGGCCGAGGTGAACGCATACGCATATGACGCGTACTTTTTGGACTGCGCCTTACGGCATGCAGCCCCCCTATTGACGCTGGACCGAAAACTCGGTCGGGCTGCGGCCGCACTGGGCGTCGATCGGGTCACGTTGGAGAGATGAGATGAATGTATATACGTACTCGGAAGCCAGACAGAATTTCTCCCGCGTGCTTGACAAAGCCGAGTCAACGGGGAAGGTCCTTATACGTAGAAAAGACGGCAGGACCTATGCCCTGGCGCCGGAACGCCCCACCGCCTCGCCGTTGGATGTTCTTTCCATCGAGGCGGACGTCTCGACTCAGGAACTCGTCACGCTAATCCGAGGTCAGAGGCGCAGAATCAGAGGGCGGCGCCAGCGAACCGAATAGCTGCTTTCCGGCCTAGACCTTCGTGCCGAAAATTCGTTCGGCAACTTTCCTTCCGAGACTACGGAGCAACGAATACCGCTCCGGTCTTCCACGACTCCCTCGCTAATCATACCTTCTCCCAACCCCGCAAGGTGGAAGTGATTGGACTGTCAATCGGGCTCGTGCGACCGCGTTATTTCCTCATTGTCCTATCCCGCCAGGCCCGCCGCGTGCCGTCCGGCGGCGGGGTCGCCGGCTACGCGGAAACACCCGTTCTCCCGATTGACGAAAAGCATTACCGGCGTCGCTATGGGCCCGTTCGTCGACGCGACCTGATGCCCGCGCGCCGAGAGTTCGGCACGGACGCCCCGACCGACACGTTCGCTTATTGTAAGTGATCCGACCGATTTAAACGTTGCGGCCCTGTCCGGATTCGGATCGAACGAGTCCTCGTGGTGCGCCGTGGCGAAGCGCGGCGCTGTTACGGCGGTTTCCGGAAGCATGTC
Organism: Candidatus Latescibacterota bacterium; assembly: GCA_965219455.1. GTDB lineage: Bacteria > Latescibacterota > UBA2968 > UBA2968 > JAAXHE01. Next base: position 9,422 of record OZ244744.1, read on the forward strand.
GAACTCGATGAAGTCCAGGAGCAGATTCAGCGTCGCCTGGTCCTGCAAATCGCCGCCCGCGACGCTGATCGCGAGGATTGGATAGCCATCTTTCAATACAAGCGTCGGGGTCAACGTGATGCGCGGACGCTTTCCCGGCTGGATACAGTTCGGATGGCCCGGGGTCGTGTTGAGGCTTCTCAGCCGGTTCCCGTATGACACCCCCGTCCGCCCGCCCAGGGGATCCGCGCCGCGGTATACGTTCGCGCTCGGCGTTGCCGAAACGACATTCCCCCAGCGGTCCGCGACCACGCACGTGGTCGTTCCGCCGATGCCCGGTTCGAACACACCGGTCCCTCTGAGCGGCTCCATTCGATATGGATCCCCCGGTCGGGCTTCGAGGGACGCCTTCTCCATATCGATCAGCGGCCGGCGAATTTCGGTATATGCGTCCGACAGCAATTCGGTCAACGGAACGGCCACAAAGTCGGGGTCGGCGTAATACGCGTCCCTGTCGGCCGTGGCCAGCTTGATCGCTTCGACAGCCACGTGCACGTAATCCGCGGAAAGATGGCCCATGGATTTCAGGTCGAAGCCCTCCAGCAGGCGCAGGGCCTGGCAGAGATACGGCCCCTGCGTCCACGGGCCGCATTTGTACACGTCGTATCCCCGGTAGTTGACCGTAACCGGATCTTCAATCAGCGTCCGGTGGGCCGCGAGGTCTGCTTTGCGCAGGAAACCACCTTTTTCCACATAATCCGCTTCCAATTCATCGGCGACGTCCTGTCTGGCTCCGTTCCGGCCATAGAAACGATCGCTCGCGGCAGCCAATTTCTCCTCTCGGCTTCCACGCGCAGCCTGTTCCGCCTCGGCCAGCCTGCGGAGCGTCACGGCAAGTCTTGGATGCCACGATTCCTCCGCCGCATCCAGAATCGCGAGCGTCGGCGCTACAATCTCCGCAAACGTCCGGGTTCCGTACCTCCGGAGCAGGGTTATACACAGGTCCACGACCGACGGGACCGGCGCCATCTTGATGTCTTTATCGGGTATGCCGTTTTCCATGTACCAGTCAATCGCTTTCCGCGAAAGCGGCGCCCGCCCCTGCCCTGAGAGTGTCTTGACCTCCCCTTTGTCGGCGTCGTACACGATCACCGGCACCTCGCCGCCGATAGAGCACGCGCCGTGATCCGTCACGTTCAGCGCGAGGATGGTCCCCGCCGCCGCGTCGGCCGCGTTCCCGCCTCGTTCGAGAATCCCGATCCCCGCCGCCACGGCCCCTGCGCCGCCCGCGGCGACAGCGCCAGTACTGCTGACCGCATTCCAGCCTATTTTTCCGTCAGTCCTATGCGACATATGCTCTCTCCTTTAGCGGAGCCCGTGCCCTAATGGCCGTTGTGCAACCATCGGGCGGCCGGCTACCAGGTACAACAGCCGACTGACGGCCCCACCCACAGTTCTTTGGCAAGACGGGAAAACGACAATCACTCGTGGAAATTTCGACCCAAATTTCCTCCGTGCGGGCAAGGAAGCCGCATCCGGGCCACAATCCGCTTGTTTCATATTCCTTGTGTGGATAAATTGCTCGACAACCAACACTCGCCGAATTCCCTGCCTTCGGCGAGTTCCTTTTGAAGCGACCAAAAGGAACCAAAAGTCGCCGCTAGGCGCGGGGCCTGCCATATGCATTGCGCGAATTGCCTCACGGGATGCACCTGATCCTTTGCCCTATCGGACGCGGGAGAACATCGAACCTCGGCACTGAACGGGACCGCGCGCGCTGCTCTGGTAGTCCTCTCGAAGGGCATTTCGAGCGCATCTACAATTGGTTGTCCGTGAGCGAGGAACTAACGGCGATCGGCAGTAAGGTGTCAGCCGGATCCGGTTAACGATACGGCCCGACGTGGTCAATATTCCGATCGCAACGCCAGCATGTGGGCAACTTTGAAAGTTGCCCCTACAATAACAACAATGGCGCGCCGCAAAGCATACAACGAGACGCGGCACGTCCGCAAATCCACGAGGCGTTCCTGCCCGGTATACCTCTCGCCCGTCCGAGGTGGGGATGGGGCTTTTCCGCGTCTATCCGTAACCAGGCGCCCGCTCAGGGTTCGACGCCGGACGCCATGGGCTGGGAACCCGAAGGCCTCACCCGATGGCCCGCACCGCACGCCGCACCTCAGGACGTTGGGACAACGCGGCTGGACTGGAACATCTGCTACCAGGGATACGTGAGCGACTTCAAGCTGCCGCTGTGTTTCGGGGAGCCGACTCCGAATGCGGTGGAAACCGTGAATGCACACGTCCGACGCATTGCGTTTATGTATGACGCGGTACGCCCCGGTAAATCCAAACGGGAAGTCTTCGAGGCCTGCCGCCGCGAGTTCAAAGCCGAAAAATCGGACGCCCCCCTGTGGTTGGTTCACGGGGTGGGGATGGACGTTCACGAGGAACCCAGAATGAGTTCCGCCTACCCGACGGGCCACGAACGCGTGGCTCCCGAGATCGTGTTCGAGGAAGGAAATGTGCTTTCGCTGGAGGGATCCTGGCTGGTGGAGGAACTGGCCGTACTCGAGCGGGACGGTCCGAAACGAATCGGGAGCGCCGGAACGCGCGATATCAATATGATCTGAGCAGACGCGAAAATCAATCGCGACTTCATTCACTAAGAGCCGTCGCCGCGCGTGTCCGAAAATGAACCGGACGTCTTTACTTCGGCCGGCTGGCGCCGCCCGATGCTCAGCGCTTCATTCCGGATTCCGGCTTTCCCCGCCGCGCGATCCGTCGTACGTCTCCGTCTTGAACAGCGCCCGCTGAAATGACAGGTATTCGTTTTTTGTCATTGCGGGTTTGAAATCCCCGAGCAGACCCCTCGCCGCCACGCCGTCACCGTGCAGCAGGTCCACCGCCAGCAACGCCAGCGATTTCGCGGGCGCCAGATACCCCATTTCTTTGTCCGAAATGTGCCAGTCCGCACTGTGACCCACGCCGTCCGCCCCGGACATATATGGATGGATCGCCGGCATGATGTGCGACAGATCCCCCATATCCGTCGATCCCGTCCGGTGTGAGACCTGACGGACCTCGTCTTCCCCGAACAACGCCTTCGAATTCGCTTCAAAAACCGCGCTCAATGCCGGATCGTTCCGAAGCGGCAAGTACCCCGGCAGCGTTTCGATCTCCACCCGGGCGCCCACCGCCAGGGCGCCGGCGCGGATCGCCCGGTCGACCTTTTCGTTGGCGTCCAGCATCGCTTCGTTCGTCTTCCCCCGGACGTAGGTCTCCATCCGGACGTCCGCCGGCACGACGTTAACGATATCTCCGCCTTTGGTGATGATCGGATGCACCCGGATCGAGTCGCTATCCCTGAACGTTTCCCGCTGCGCATGAATAGCCATCAACGCAATCTGGGCGGCGTTCAACGCGTTAATCCCCCTGTGCGGCGCCCCTCCGGCGTGCGCCGCCCGGCCAATGAATTTGATCATCTTCACCAGACACCCGTTGCAGGACGCGGAAATCGCCGCTTTTTTCATGTTTGGGTCGCTGTGCGTGTGGATCATGGCCGCGATATCGATGTCGTCGAAATGACCGAGCCGGACGAGTTCCGGTTTCCCTCCCAGAAATTCGATCTTTCCTTCCTTCACCAGCCCCATCCGGTACTCGACTTCGATGTACTCTTCCGCCGGCACGGCGAAGAACGCGACGTTTCCGGCCAGGGATTCGGCCGCGCCACTGTCGATCATGCCCATCATCGCGCCCATAAGTCCGGCAATTTGCGCGTTGTGGCCGCAGGCGTGGGCCGCGCCGGTTTCGGGATTCGCCATAGGATGATCCGACACCACCAGCGAATCCAGCTCACCTATCAGGGCCACCGTCGGCCCCGGCCTCGCGCCTCGGAGGATACCCTTCACGCCTGTAATCCCCAGCCCGGTCTCCGGCGAAATCCCGAACTCCTCCATGGTACTCGTCGCCAGCCTGGAGGTATCGAATTCCTTGAAACCGGTTTCAGGATGGGACATGATGTGGTCCCCGATCCGCTCAATCTGTCCGCGCCGCCGGTCGATAGCCTCGCAGATTTTCCGCTTCAACGTCTCTTTTCCGTCCATATACACCTCTCACGAACCACGTCGCCGCGTGCCTTAACGGATCTTGACCAGCAGAACCAGCAGAATTGGCGTTACAAACGCCTGAAGCAGAATAAACCGCACGAGCACATGGGTGTTCGACCAGCCGTTTTTGTGCCGAAAATGATCGTGCAGCGGATAACGAACGGTCTGAAAGATCCCTATTTTCAAGAACCGCAGCAACGCCACTTTCAGGAGACCCGTAGCCCCATTCACCAGAACCACCCCGGCAACGACGACGATCAGAAACGGATTGCCGCAGGTCAGAACCAGTGTCCCGAGCAAAAGGCCCATCGGCCGGGACCCCGCGTCTCCCATCAGCACGGCGCTGGGATAGGCATTGTACCACAGATAACCGGCCAGACATCCGGCCATGGTAAATGCAAACAGCGCCCAGACCGCGCCATCCGGATAATGCGGAACCAGTAGATACCTGGCAATGTCCCTGTGCCCCACAATCCCGTATAGAATCGTGCCCAGATAGACAAATGCCATGACACTCAGGCTGCCCGACAGCCCGTCCACGCCGTCGGTACAGTTGGTGGCATTGATTGAAACCCAGATCAACATAGCGGCGCCGGGCACAAAAATCCACGGCGGAACGGATACCGGCGTCTTCATCAGCGGCAGCCAGACTTCGACGGACGCCAACTGACAAATGACCATCGCACCCAGCAACGAAATGCCCAGATCGATGGCCCCCACGCGATACTCGCCCCATCCCCCCGGGCTTCGATCGTCCAGAAACCCGGCCAACATCGCGAGGAAGACGCAGCCCAGGATCTGCCAGTACTGAGAACCCGGCGGTAGAATCAGGAAACACACGACCAGAAAGATAGGGATGAAAATAACGCCCGCACCCACGGGCTTGCCGTGGCTTTGCTCGTTCTCGACGGCAAACGCCCGGCCCCGGTCTTTGGGCAACCGCATCCACAATCTGGGAAGCAGCAGCCAGGTAAATAATCCTGCCAGCGCCGTGCCGAGAACGGCCAGAAACAGATAGGACGTTAACAGCCGAAAAGGCCCGTAAATGTCCGCGAAACGCTCTCCCAACCAGTAAAGCACTACTGAACCCTTACTCTATAGTAATGTCCACGATAGTAAAGTCTTCGCCCGGAACCGGCCAAACGGCAAGCAAACCGCCGGTTTTCCTTTCTGTGACAATGTAAGCCCATCCCGCCAAAAGGACAAGGGGAAGATGTCAGATTCACAATGTACGTGAGATTCTTCGCTGCGCTCTGAATGACATGCTTTGCAATAACCATTGGCGAAATCTGTCTGTCAGGTGTAGGCAAAAACCGTCATCCGGAGGAGGCCGCCAGGCATACGAAGCGTCCGCGCAAACGGGCTGGTGAACGCTTCCGCTCCACGTCCGATCGCGCAGACGGGAGATTCTTCGCTGCGCTCAGAATGACACGCTGGCCGAAAGGCCCTTGCTTCCCGCTGTCATCCAGAGGAGGCCGCCAGGCAGACGAAGGATCTACTGCAGCATGGGATCATCCCTGCGCGATTTGCACGTAGCGATCCCCGAGAGGCGGCACGTACGCGTGACTTGACAATTCCCCGTCGGTCATCTATCTTTACGCCCACACAATTGTGGAGAGTAAAATGAAATCCGTTCAGTTTTCAGTTTGCAGGTCCCGTGTATCCGGGCGATCCTCAGCCATCAAGCATGGCAATGCGTCCACTCATGTTGCCCGGTTTTCGATGCGCATGATGTCCTCCTTCTCTATCGGACGTCCCGCGGCGGTACACCCCATGACTTGAACTGAATCACACTTGTACCGGAATCGACAAACCCACCGCCGACGGATCGGCGGTGGGTTTTTTATGGAAAGGACTTGTCATGAACACCTCCTATGTATCGACCTCCATCCCGTACGTCAACGCTCGCCCCCACGTGGGCTTTGCGCTGGAACTCGTACAGGCCGACGCGATTGCCCGGTGGCGCCGGCTCCTGGGCGACGACACCTTTTTCCTGACCGGAACTGACGAGAACGCGTTCAAAAACGTGCAGGCCGCCGCGAGGGAAGGCCTGACTCCCCGCCAGCTCTGCGATCGAAACGCCCCTGTCTTCCTGAAACTCGTCGAGGCCCTCGACATCTCTACCGACCGCTTCATCCGCTCCTCCTCCGACGCCCACTTTCGCGGAGCCACCAGATTCTGGACGGCCTGCCGGCAGGAGGATATTTTCCTCAGACAGTACCGCGGTCTGTATTGCTTGGGCTGCGAGGACTTCTATCTGGAAAGGGACCTTGCGGACGGACGGTGCCCTGTACATGGCGTCGAACCCGAGACCGTCGAAGAAACGAACTATTTCTTCCGTCTTTCCGCCTATCAGAAGCCGCTGGAGGCCCTGATCGCGTCCGGAAAGCTCCGCATTCTTCCGGAAACACGGAGAAACGAGGCGCTGGGATTCATCAGGCAGGGCCTGCAGGATTTCAGCATTTCCCGAAATCGGGATCGTTCGAGGGGCTGGGGCGTGCCAGTGCCTGGAGATCCCGCGCAGGTCGTGTACGTCTGGTTCGACGCCCTGACCAACTACCTCACCGGCCTGGGCTACGGCTCGAAGGTCGGAAATTTCGAGCGGTACTGGCGCAACTGCCCCAACAGGATCCACGTAATCGGCAAAGACATCCTTAAATTCCACGCGGTATACTGGCCCGCCCTGCTGCTCTCGGCCTGCCTGCCGCTGCCCAGGGCTATCTTCGTCCATGGACACCTGACCGTGGAGGGCCGCAAAATCGGCAAGTCGCTGGACAACGCCGTCGATCCATTCCCTCTGATCCGGCGATACGGCGCTGACGCCCTTCGGTACTACCTGCTCCGCTCAGTTCGTTCGATAGCGGACGGAGACGTATCCGAAGCCCGCCTCAGGCAAGTTTATACGACGGATCTGGCGAACGGCCTGGGCAACCTGGTTCGCCGGTTGGAAGCCCTGTGCGAAAGGGCCCGCTACGGTCATGAGGAAACACCCTCCACGAGGACTTCACCGGAGCTGATGGACGCCCTGGACAGCTTCGACTTCGCCGCGGCCCTCAGGTCCATCTGGCGTCAGATCGCTCAACTGAACCGCGAAATCGACTCGGCACGCCCCTGGGAACTTCTGAAACAACAAAAAACCGAAAGGCTTTGGCAACACCTCTCGGTCTGGATCGGGGCTGTCCGCACCATCGCATGGTGCCTGAAACCCTTTCTCCCTTGTACAGCCGGTAAAATCGAAATCAGCCTTTCAAGACCTGAGATCCGGAAGAGTCAACCGCTCTTCCCCAGGCTAACCTGATCGTGAATCCGCGGTTTGGCGACGGTTGCCCCTTCCGGAAACACAAGCGCCCCGCGCGGGTACACGGGGCGTCCACAATGCGAGACCGATACACACAGGGGATTCTTCTACCTAACCGCCGAACGCCTCCTTCATGCGTTCGAATAAGCCTTTTCCGCCCTCAGGCGGCTGGATATTTTCAAGTTGCGCGATTTGCCTGAACAGCCTCTGCTCCTCTTCGTTCAGGCGCGCGGGCGTCCAGACCATCACGCGGACGAGCTGGTCTCCGGTACGATACCCGTTCAGTTCGGGAATCCCCTTGCCCTTCAGACGAAAAATCTGCCCGGACTGGGTCCCTGCCGGAATCTTCATTTCCGCCCTGCTGTTCAACGTGGGCACCGTCACCTCGGCACCCAGCGCCGCCTGGCTGAAGCTGATGGGCAACTCATAGAGAATATCGTTGCCGTGACGCTCGAAATGATCGTGCTCCGCCTCTTCGATCAGCACCATGCAGTCTCCGGCGGCGCCGTCACGGGGTCCGACGCTGCCCTGCCCCCGCAGCGGAATGTAGTTGCCGTCAGTAACGCCCGCCGGGATATTCACGGCCAGACTGACGGTTTTTTTCGCCCTGCCCTCTCCCCCGCAGTCGGGACAGCGGTCGCCGATCACCTTGCCTTCACCGTTGCACTGGGGGCACGTGGTTACGTTTACAAACTGGCCGAACATCGATCGCGTGGCCTGTCGTACCTGCCCCATCCCGTTGCAGACGCTGCAGGTCCTGGCGGCCGCGCCGGACCGGGCTCCGCTTCCACTGCAGGTGCCGCACCTGTCCATCCGGGCAAAACGGATTTTTTTCTGGACGCCGGACGCAATCTCTTCCAGGGTCAACCGAAGCGGAATACGGAGGTCTTCCCCGCGCTGGGGGTCGCGCCGACCGCCGCGACGGCCGAACAGATCGCCAAGAATACCACCCCCGAACACGTCGTCGAGGTTGGAGAAAATATCTTCGAAATCGGTTGCATGGGTGAAGTCTGACCATTGAAATCCGCCGCCCTGGAACGGCCCGCCCAGGCCTGCATGCCCATACTGGTCGTAGACCTGCCGTTTCCGGTCATTACCCAGGACCTCGTACGCTTCGGCGGCCTCCTTGAATCTGGCCGCGGCCTCTTCATCGCCCGCGTTCCGGTCAGGGTGATATTTCATCGCCTGTTTGCGGTAGGCTTTTTTGATGTCGTTCTCGGTTGCGTCGCGTTGTAATCCGAGAACCTCATAATAGTCGCGTTTGGACATTATCCTTCCTGTCGGGCAAAACAGACAACAGAGCCGATTTCCGGCCCTGCTCAGGATTGCCGCGCTTCACCCTCGTTCTCGCCTTCTTCTTCGCTTTCGGGTTCCTCCCCGGCGCTCCCCCCGCTAACAACAACCCTTGCTGGACGGATCACTTTATCGCCCAGGCGGTACCCTCGTTCCACCACGGCCATCACCAGCCCCTCGGCGTGTTCATCTGACGACATCTGCATCAGCGCTTCGTGAAAGTTGGGGTCGAACGGCTGCCCCACGGCCTCGATCTCCGAAAGACCGCGACGCTGGAGGGCTTTGGGGAATTGTTCCATAATCATGGTGACGCCCTGTTTGAATCCCTCGGAATCCTCCTCGCCGTCGGCGCGATGGTCCAGCGCTCGAGCGACCGAGTCGAGAACGGGCAGCAACTCTCGAATCAGGTTCTCATTGGCCGATTGCACCAGGGCATCGAACTCCCTTGACCTCCGTTTCTTGTAGTTGTCGAACTCGGCCACCAGCCGCAGCCACCGATCTTTGTACTGTTCCAACTCACGTAGGGCCTCCGCCAGCGGATCCGGCGCTTCCACTTCCCCGGAAGCTTCCGCTTCGGTGGTTTCCTCCTGTGTTTCCTCGCCGTTGACTTCGTCAGAATTCACCATATGCGCCCGTGTATCCTCCTGCTAATGATCCAACATTTCCTCGGCCAGGGCCGCCATATACCGGGTCAGAGGAATGAGCCTCGCGTACGGGATGCGGGTGGGGCCGATCAGCCCGATAACTCCGGAGATGGCGCCAACCCGGTATCTCGATGTAAGCACGCTGCAGCCGCGGAGTTCCGGCGGTCCGTTTTCGGTGCCGATCGTCACGGAAATCCCGTCATGTTCGGTCCGTTCGTCCAGGATCGTGATCATCGGTTCCCGGGCTTCAAGCAATTCCATCAGGGCCGCCAGATCGTCTTTCCTGCGGTTGAATTCCGGCTGCATAATGAAGTTGCCGGCCCCGCCGAAGTGGAGATCCATACCGCTCTGGAAGCGGAAAAGGTTTGGCGCGCTATCACACAGCACACGCAGGAGTCTGGGAGATCCGTTTGAAACCTCACGGAGCCGTTCGGCGACCGAATCTCGAATCTCCGCAACACTGAGACCGGACAGGCGTTCGTTTACCGCCCGTGACGTCTCGTCCAATTCGCCAGGGGTAATGGCAGAGTCCACCTCCATCACCATCGTCTTCACCAGCCCCGACTTGATTGCAAGCACCAGCAGGAGCCTGCCCTCGGACAGATGGACCATTTCCAGGCGGTCGAAAACCCCCCGCTCGAACCTCGGCGAGAGAACCATTCCCAGATTCATTGAAAGATCGGCGATCACCTTCGACATCTGCTCGAGCAACACTTCGATTTCGCCCTCCCGGACGTATGCCCGTACCCGCTCCCGGATCTGTTCGCGTTCCTCTTCCTCCAGAGTCTGCCTGGGCATCACTCTGTCGACGTAATAGCGGTAGCCTTTATCCGTGGGGACGCGACCGGCCGACGTATGCGGATGCGTGAGCATGCCCTTCCCCTCCAGGTCGGCCATTGAGTTGCGCACCGTGGCGGAACTGAGACCCAGTCCGGACCTGGCGATGGCCCGCGATCCAACGGGCCCGCCGGTATTGACGTGCGTACTGATGAGAATATTCAGAATCGCTGCTTCCCGCTGCTGTAACTGCACCATACGACCCACCCCTTCTCCTGGAGTCAGAGAATTACCGCGGGGGCCGGGGGAGACGCCCGTTGAGAAGAAGAAAATAACCCTTCGACAGTTTCTTCCGGGGAGAGATTGCAACCATTAAGGGCGGCGTTCAATGCATGCCTTACGCCAACACCAACCCGGTTGGCAGGGGGCTGTCTAAGGTTTCGGAACCTGTCTAACTCCATATTCCAGGAAATGATAAACGAATGCGGCTGCATTGTCAAGCCTTTTGGGTCAGTATCGGAACGGGTAAATTCGAGTCCCTGCGCCTGTACCGTAATGCCGGTGGCAATGCATCTGCCACGATATCCCCTGCCCGGCCCGCAGACGCATCTATTAACATATATTTAATATAATAGAAATATATACGAAATATATGTCCCGTATATTTGCGCCGTTCCTGCATTCGTTCTGACATAAATTATATAGACCGCATAAACTCACAACGCGCGAAAGGAGCGGCAGAATGGGCCGAACGACTCAAGACGTCCTGGGTATGATCAAGGAAAACGACGTCAAAATCGTAGACTTCCGGTTTACGGACTTTCCGGGGCAGTGGCAGCACTTTTCCCTGCCCGCGGGCGAAGTCGACGAAGATACCTTTGAAGACGGTCTCGGCTTCGATGGTTCCAGCATCCGTGGCTGGCAATCCATCGACGAAAGCGACATGCTCGCCGTGCCCGATCCCGATACGGCCTTTATCGATCCCTTCCTTGAAATCTCCACGCTCGTGATAATCTGCGACATCGAAGACCCGATCACGAGAGAACGATACACCCGCGATCCCAGAACCGTGGCGCGAAAGGCCGAGAATTACGTCAAATCCATAGGAATCGCGGACGTGGCCACCTTCGGCCCCGAGGCCGAGTTCTTCATCTTCGACGATGTCCGCTTCGACCAGACGCAGAATTCGGGTTACTATTACGTCGATTCGGTCGAAGGCCGCTGGAATTCCGGCCGTGACGAAGGGCCGAACCTGGGCTACAAACCCCGCAACAAAGAGGGTTACTTCCCGGTGCCTCCCACCGACACCCAGCAGGATCTCCGAAGTGAAATGATCCTGCATATGATCGACTGCGGGATCGACGTCGAGGCCCACCATCACGAAGTGGCGACCGGCGGTCAGGGCGAAATCGACATCCGGTTCGCTCCGCTCGTTTCGTGCGCCGATCAGCTCATCAAGTACAAGTGGATCGTGAAGAACACCGCAAGACGGCACGGCAAAACCGCCACGTTTATGCCCAAACCGCTCTTTGAAGACAACGGCACCGGAATGCACGTCCACCAGAGCCTGTGGAACGGCGACGACCCCCTGTTCGCGGGCTCCGGATACGCGGGCCTGAGCGACACGGCGCTCCATTACGCCGGTGGCATCCTCAAGCACGCACCGGCGCTGCTGGCTTTCGCCGCGCCGACCACCAACTCCTACAAACGCCTCGTACCCGGCTACGAGGCCCCGGTCAACCTGGCCTACTCCCAGCGCAACCGAAGCGCGTGCGTGCGCATCCCGATGTATTCCCCCAGCCCAAAGGCCAAGCGGATCGAGTTTCGCTGTCCGGACCCCACGTGTAACCCCTATCTGGCATTCGCAGCCATGCTTATGGCCGGTCTGGATGGGATCCAGAACAAGATCGATCCGGGCGAACCCATGGACAAGGATCTCTACGAACTGGCGCCCGAAGAACTCGCCAAGGTCCCCCAGACTCCCGGATCGCTGGCCGAATCCATCGATGCGCTTGAAGCCGATCACGAATTCCTTCTCAAGGGTGACGTTTTCACGCAAGACGTTGTCGATACGTGGATCAGTTACAAGCGGGAGAACGAGATCGACCCGCTCCGATTGAGGCCGCATCCTTACGAATTCGCGCTTTATTACGACGCTTAGTACCCAACAGCAGACAACGCACGCAGGGCACGAACAGGGGGGCAGATAGCACCCCCTGTTTCTTTATTCGGATGCCGTCAATCAGGCCGGCCGACGGCCGGGAGCGCGTCCAATGAGAATCACCGACATCCGGACGTTCCACGTCGACGCCGGCTGGCGTACCTGGTTGTTCGTCAAGGTGGAAACCGACGACGGCATCACCGGCTGGGGCGAATGCAGCGACGACAAGATGCCCGTCAGCGTTGCCGGCGCCGTGGAGGATTTCAAATCCGTGCTTGTCGGCAAGGATCCGCGCCCATATGAAATGCGGTTCTGGGATATGGTCAGACGGGGCCGCCAGAGTCCCGAGGGCGCGGCCGCCAAAGCCATCGCGGGTATTGAACTGGCCCTGGTGGACATTAAGGCGCGGGCCCTCGGGATATCCGTAACCGAACTATTCGGGGGGCCGACGCGTAACGACGTCCGCCTCTACTGGTCGCACTGCGGCACCAGCCGTATCCGGGCGCACGAACTCATCGGGACGCCGCCATTGCGCACGCTGGACGATGTTGCCGCGCTGGGGCGGGAGGTCGTTAAACAGGGCTTCACCGCGCTCAAAACCAACATCCTCATGCCGGGCGATCCCGGTTCCGTCTACTTTCCGGGTTTTGCCGGCGGCCCCGGAACGACCGATCAGGCCATTTCCACGCGCCTGTTGGCCCATATCGAATCTCTTGTGGGAACCCTGAGAGAAGCCGTCGGTCCCGACGTCGACATCAACCTGGACCTCAACTTCAACTTCAAGCCGGAAGCCTGCAGGCGAATCGCAAGAATCCTGGAACCATTCAATCTGCTCTGGCTTGAAATCGACATGTACGACCCGGATGCCATTCTGCAGATCAGACAGTCAACCGCCACGCCCATCTGCACCGGCGAAAATCTGTTTCACATGCGTGGCTATATCCCCTATTTTAAACGCCACGCGGCCGACGTGTTTATGGTTGACGTACCATGGAACGGCTTCTCCCAGGCAAAGAAAATCGGGGACCTCGCTGAAGTCTATCAGTTGAACGTGGCCCCGCACAACTACTACAGCCACCTCGCATCGTTCATCAGTGCGAGCCTCTGCGCCGTGCTGCCCAACGTTCGGATCATGGAAATCGACATCGACGACGTGCCGTGGAAAGACGACCTGGTCACAAATCCGCCGCGGATCGCTAACGGACGCATGACCATCCCAAATGGCCCGGGCTGGGGCACGGAAGTTGTGGAGGAAGCGCTGCTGGCCCACTCCCGGCAACCCGGGCGTCGGCCGACGGACTGCTAAAGAAAGGTTCTCCCATGCGCGAAATCATTCTGCTCACGGACGAACAGATGCGGTTCTACGTCGTCAACGGATTCATTACCGTCAAGACGGAACTTCCGCCGGAATTCCATCAGGACATCTACGAACGCACCGATTCCATATTCGAGAAAGAGGGCAACCCAGGGAATAACCTTCTGCCCCGAATGCCGGAAATTCGGCAGGTCTTCAATGACCCGTACGTGGCCGGCGCTCTCACCGGCCTGCTGGGCGCCAGCCACTACATGCATCCTCACCGCCACTGCCACTGCAACCCGCCGGGAAGCCCCGGCCAGCGCATGCATAAAGACGGCTGGAGCCGGCGGCACCACCATACAAGATGGGCCATGGCGTTTTATTATCCACAGCCGACGCCGACACGTCTGGGACCCACCGGCGTGGCGCCGGGCAGCCACTTCAACAATACATATAGCGCCGAAGACGGTGACGAACTGGCACTTTTCGGGGAGGCGGGTGACGTCACGATCGTACATTACGACCTGTGGCACCGGGCTATGCCCAATACCGGCGACCGGTCCCGCTATATGATGAAGTTCCTGTTTGTGCGAATGCAGGAACCCAACGGACCAAGCTGGCAGTATACCGACGCCGGGAACCGGACGCGGGATGCCTGGGAGCACGCGGAAGAACGCACGCCGCTGTGGGACCACCTGTGGAACTGGCACCGGGGACGTTCATCCACAAATGGCCTGAACGTACCGGTGGCCAGTATCGCGCGGGATCTGGACCACACACATGAAAACACCGCCCTGAATGCAGCCTACCGCCTCGCCTTGACGGGGCCACCCGCCATTCCCGCCCTCACAAGACTTCTGGACGACGGGACTGAATCCGTGCGCCGCAATGCGGCTTATGCCCTCAGCGCCATCGGCGCGCCGGCGGTTCCGAGCGTGATTGAAAGGATTGAAAACGACCCTGCCCTGGCTGTTGAGATCCTGGCGGATATCGGCAGAGGCGCCGAAGAGGCCGTACCTGGACTGGTCGATACGCTCGGACATGAAAATCCGGACGTCCGCCGATGGTCTGCGGAAGCCCTGGGAAATATCGCCGTTGCGGAACCGGCCGTGGTTTCCGGCTTACAAAAACAAATGAAGGACACCGACGGCGACACGCGACGCACAGCCGCACTTGCTCTGGCCAAACTGGGACCGGGAGCGGAATCCTCCATCCCGGAACTCCGTGACGGGCTTGCAGACGGCAACCGGTACGTGCGGGGCAACGCGGCCGAAGCGCTCAGACGAATCGGTACCCCCGCGGCGTTGAATGCCCTCATCCCGGCGTTGACCACGGCCCGCTGGTGTCCCGGAACAACACCTGAGAGCACGTTCTAGAAACCGGTCCCCGTCCCCGGGTATCGATACCAGAGTCGCAAATCAGCGATATTCAGAATTCGAACTGAAAATATGTTGACACATTTAAAAGATTCACTTATATTGCGCCTGCAGAACTTCCCTCCGAAACAAGGGTCTGGCGGTTATGAAAATGAGTAAGGGCTGGAAACGGTTTCTCGGTGTGTCGGCCGGCCTGTTCACGGTTGCCGGCGGCGCCCTCTTCTTCATCTGCGTCCTTCTCGGTTCGAGGGTCAAGGCCGCTTTTGCCGCCCGCCACCGGCTTGTTGAGCAATCCGTCTCAATCGATCGCTTTACACTGGGCGGTTTGACTCTGGACGAAAAAACGGCCGTCGCCTCCGACTGACCGTTTGCAATTCCAACCGACCCCGATTCCATTCCCTTTCCGAATTGACGTCCGGATATTCTCCCCGTTGCCTGTCATCCCCCTGGAAATCCCGCTCGACGTCTGTCACGCCGCGTGTGGATGAATTGCCGCGTTACAATGGACCGGACCGCGCCGACAGATGAAAACGCCGCAGACCGGACGACGTTCCGGGATCCGGTCCCTACTCCCACTCGACCGTTCCCGGCGGTTTGTGCGTCACGTCGTAAAACACCGCCTCGATGCCGTCTTCAGACAGAATCTCACCTGCGAGTTTCCGCACGAAATCATATGGCAGCGCGGAAAACCGCGCGGTCATAAAGTCCGGCGTCTCCACCGGCCTCAGGACCACGGTTTCCGCGATACCGTCGGATGTCAGCGGCAATAAGACGGTGGGCATCTGGGATACCGTCGTCAGCAGATCCTCTCGCTCCAGCGCAGCCATCGCAAGCGCATCCGCGTCTCTGAGCAGGTTCAGGCGAGACTGCGTCAAGAATGCCCGTTTCAGCTTCAGCGCCGGAAGCGACCGTGGCGCAAGCAGATACACCACCCTGTTGATCGCATGTATGGCATTCGTAATTCGCGTGGAAACGTCCTCCAATATTGTCCAGTCCGCCTCTCCCCAGACGACCGCCGGGTGCGCGTAGGTGCGGAAGTCTCCCTGGACGCCCACACTCCGGAGCGGGAGCACACGGAGCCCAAGCCCCGCGCCGGCGGCTATATCGCGGGCGGCTTCCTCGGCGTCCGCGTTCGGCGTGGCGGTGCCTTCGCCTCGTGAGCAGAGGCAACGCACAGACAGCCCGGGTCCGGGAAAAGGCTGGCGCCATATCAGATGCGGCGGCAGGCCGAGTGCAATCCCCAGTTCGCGCACTTCGTCTTTGTACAAATGTGCCAGCGGCTCGATTACCAGTCCACGGGCAATCAGTTCTTCGACCACGTCCACCCGGTTGTGGTGCGTCTTGATCACCTCTGAATGTTCCGTCCCACCGGACTCGATGGTATCCGGATAGAGTGTGCCCTGCCCCAGCAACCATCCATCGGAATCCAGTTCCATCCGGGCCAGCACGCGATCCTTGACTTCGAGAAACGACCGGCCAACGGCCAGCCGCTTCTGTTCCGGCTCTACCAGGCCCTCCACGCTCAGCAGAAATTCCCGCGTCGCATCCTCTACAATCAGATTTGCGAATCCTTCGTCCCGGAGCGCGTCCGCCACGTCGGCGGACTCACCCTTGCGCATGAACCCGTTGTTGATATGCAGCCCCAGCACTCGTTCAGGCCCCAGCGCCCGGTTAAACAGCGCGAAAGCCACGCTTGAATCCACGCCGCCTGAAACCAGCAGAAACACACGTTTCCGCCCCACCTGTTCTTGAATCTGTTCCATCGCCGTTTCCGCGTAATTGGCCATGGTCCAGGTACGCGGCGCGTTGCAGATGTTCAGAAAATTGTCCAGTATATCCATTCCGCGGGCGGTATGCGCAACCTCCGGGTGGAATTGCAGTCCGTAGAGGTGGCGGCGTTGGTCCCCCACCGCGGCCGTTGCGCAATCTTCCGTCGTACCCAGCACCTCGAACCCCTCCGGCAGGCGGCTGGCCGAGTCGCCGTGGCTCATCCAAACGACCTGAGACGCGTCCATGCCTGCGAACAGCCCGGACCTCGAACGAATCCGCAGTTCCGCCGAACCGTATTCGCGGATATCCCTTCGGGCAACCTCACCGCCCAATTCCTGGCAGACCAGCTGATGGCCGTAACAAAGGCCAAGCACGGGCAGCCCGCAACGAAGATGTGCCGAATTGAACGCCGGCTGATCCGGATCGTAGACACTCGCGGGACCTCCCGACAGAATCAAACCCGAGAACCCCTCGATTTCCGAGGTGTCGGCGGTGGGCGGGAAGACTTCCGAATAAACGCGCAACCGGCGGATGCGATTTGCGATCAGATGCGCGTATTGCCCGCCGAAGTCCAGCACGGCGATGCCGTTTTGCATGCATGCTCCTCCAGGCGGCCCGAATCACTCCCTTGTCTTCACAATCTCTCTAAGGAAGTCTTCACCTGAAAACTCGTTGCATCCCGTGGCCTCTATAAGGAGATCCAGGATCTCACGCCGCGTGCGACGGTCATATATCAGATCTTCAAACACCTCTCTGGACTTTCTGCGTCCCAGGGCCTGCTCGATCTCTCCGGGTGTCATCCATAAACTTCCCGTTGCCGACATTCCTCTATCCTCCTGTTTTAAACAGGCTTAAACACAATCCGAAGAGATGAAAATAACTGAAATACGGCCCTGTGTCAACAGTTAAAAAAAGGATCCGCGCGTCGCGGAACATAACACCGTTCCCCAGCGACCCCATATCATGTCGATCGAGACCCTTGAGGCCGGACGCAAGCCATCGATCTCATGAATCCATCGAATGCGGGGTTCACGCTTCACGGTTCCAACATGCCGTCAGCGCACACGGACTGGCGCAGCCGCCGACTTCCCGAATGCAGGTGTCCGCGCGGTTGCCAAGAATCGCAAAAATGAGTACCCTTAGACTCGGATACCTATCCCCGTTACGAGAGGTTCGGATGGCCGTGAACGATCTGCCAGCCCTCAACGCGATTTTCAATTCGATCAGCGCCTGCCTTCTCTTGCTGGGTTATCTGCAGATCCGGCGCGGCAATATCCGGCAACACAGACGAATGATGCTCTTCGCACTCGTCTTCTCGGCACTGTTTCTAACGTCGTATCTCGTCTATCATATCCACGTCGGGTCGGTGCCCTATCCTCACCACGACTGGACCCGCAGCGTCTATTTTTCCATCCTGATCCCGCACGTCGTCCTGGCCGGTCTGAATGCGCCTTTCGTCCTGGTGGTCGTGTGGCTGGCCTTACGCGGGAAATTCCAGACCCACAGACGCCTCGCCCGTTGGGTGTGGCCGGTCTGGATGTTCGTGTGTATCAGCGGCGTTATCATCTACGTGATGCTTTACCGGCTGTAACAGACAAGGAGGCATCCCATGACTGTACTTGTATCGGGTTCATCCGGGCTCGTCGGCTCAGCCCTCATTCCGCATCTGGAAGCCAGCGGCCACCGTGTCTTGAGGCTCGTTCGCACAAGCCCGAAAAGCGATCTGGAACGGCGGTGGGACCCTGAAACGGGAGAACTCGCTGCTGCCGACCTGGAAGGAATCCAGGCCGTGGTGCACCTGGCTGGCGAGAACATTGCCTCAGGCAGGTGGAACGAAGCAAAGAAAAACAGAATCCGCAGCAGTCGCGAAGACGGCACCCGGCTTCTGGCCCAAGGCCTTGCGAAGTTGCAGACGCCTCCCGGGGTTCTGATCTCCGCTTCGGCTATCGGATACTACGGCAACCGCGGCGAGGAAATCCTGAATGAGGAAAGCCCGCCGGGTGCCGACTTCCTGGCGGAGACGTGCATCGCCTGGGAGAATGCCGCGCGGCCCGCGGGGGACGCGGGCGTCCGTACGGTGTACGTAAGAATCGGAATCGTGCTCAGCGCCGACGGCGGCGCCCTTGCCAAAATGCTATTCCCGTTTAGAATGGGCGTTGGGGGTGTGATTGGCAGCGGCGATCAGTATATGAGCTGGATTTCTCTGAGTGATCTGGCAGGAATCATCAACCACGCCCTCAACACGGAAACGCTCCAGGGACCTGTCAATGCCGTGTCGCCGGCGCCGGTTACAAACAGGGAATTCACCAAAACACTGGGGGGCGCCCTCTCCCGTCCAACCCTCTTCCCCATGCCGTCCTTCGCCGCCCGGCTGGCTTTCGGTGAAATGGCGGATGCCCTGCTGCTGTCGAGCACCCGCGTACTGCCCGCCCGGCTGCAGGAAACCGGTTATGTTTTTCAACACCCCAAACTGGACGGCGCGCTTCGGCACGTATTAAACCTCTAGCAGCCCGCTCGCTACACAATACCGTTCAACCGGCACACAACATCGAATAGTACCTGTACCCCAAACCGCACATTCGCGACGGACACCCGTTCGTCGTGTCCATGGCACAACTCGAAAAATGCCTCACCCTCTTCGTACCGCATGGGTATGAATCCGTATACGTGGATATCGCGATCCCGCAGAAACCGCGCATCCGTACCACCCGTCTGCATATAAGGGACCACGGCCCCATCGGGATCGAATCGGGCGATTGACGCCTGGATGGCGTCGAACAGCGGCGTCTCATGGCCGAACTCCGTGCCCGGCCTGAAGGCGCTTCCCATCTCCAGGGCGACGCCCTCGCCCGCAAGGTCGCGAACTTCGCGGACGAACCCCGCCTCATCCGCCCCCGGCAATGGCCTGCCGCTCAACCTGGCCACGGCCTCGGAAGGGATCACATTGCGTTTCACGCCGGCTTCGAGAATGGTCGGCGCACACGTATTGCGCACCATTGCGTCGAACATCAACCGGGTCGGCTCGTCAACCGGCAAGGCGGACAAAGCCGCGTCGCAGCGCTCCGGTTCCAGCACGCCCAGGAGCAGATCCGCCACCGCGTCCCTGACCTGCGCACCCGCGGCACCCTCGAAGAATGCCCGGACCCCGGCCGTGACCCGATGCGGCATCTTCACGTCGCTCAATTTCTCCAGTGCCCTGGCCAGATGAAATACCGCATTGTCGCTGTGGGGCACGGAACTGTGTCCCGGTTGCCCGCGCGCAACCAGATTCAACTCGGCACTTCCCTTCTCGGCTACCTGGCACGTGTATACCGGCCGCCCGTCGATCAGCAATGCAAAGCCGCCGGCCTCATTGATGCCGTATTCGGCGTCGAACACCTCGGGGTGGTTGGCGTTAAGCCAACGCACGCCGTGCACCCCCCCGAGTTCCTCGTCTGCGGCTGCCACCAGAACCAGGTCCCGCGTCAGCGGAATTCCCATCCGCTTTAACATCAACAATACCTGAAGCCCCACGGCCGTCGTGAGCTTGGAATCGATCGCTCCTCGTCCCCAGACATACCCCGCCGCCACCTCACCGCCGAATGGGGCGTGCGTCCACTTCTCCGGCTCCGCGGGAACAACATCCACGTGGGAAAGCAGCAGTACGGGGCGTTCGGATCCATCGCCCTTGAGACGCACGACCAGATTCCCGCGTCCAGGCGCCGATTCCAGGATGGCGGGAGAGAGCCCCTCCCCGGCCAGCGCCCCGGCAATGTCCCGCACCAGAGGCAATTCGTTCCCCGGGGGATTCGTGGTGTCGAATCGAAGCAGCCTGCAAAGCCAGTCCACCGCCTCCCGGCCCGCTTTATCCCAATCCACATTCATGGTTGTGTCTCCAATTACCGATCTGTCTCTGCCCACGCCCCGGCTTCAGCGCCGTGTACGATGGCCATAGCGGTCCCGACCCGCGTCAGGATCCACGCCAACCGGAATGCCCCTCCACGAGACTCCTCATCTATTCGTTCCAGGGACGTGGGCTTGAATCTGCACCCGTTTTCCGACTCGTCCTCTCTCCTCTCAAGCCAACAATTCACACAGTCTCTTTCCGATCGCCTCCACGTCCCCTTCCCGCAGACACATGGGTCCGAAGCCCAGCACACCCTCGTAAACTTCCGCCGTATTGCAGTGTATACTCGGCTCACCATCGATGAGGCGCCGCGCCAGTTCCAGCCCTGTTATGCCTGCGGCCGCCTCGTCGATCTGAAGCCTCACACCGGGTATGGGCCTACCGGGGTCGATGCTGGTGGTTACGCGTACATTCGACAACGCTTTCAGTATTTCGGCCAGGCTCTGAATCACTGCCGTCCATCGGGCGTGGCGCGCCCGATCCCCCTCGGCAACAAACAGCCGGAGCGCCGTGATCAGACCCACGATCTCTTCCTTGCCCACCTTACAGGGTCTGCCGAGCCCGTGCTGCGGAGCGCCCGGCAGGCGATCTTTATCGATCAGCGAAGGCGGCGGATTCCAGAGATCGTGAAACACATCCTGGTCCAGGTGCTGCAGCGCAACGGCCGATACCAGATCTTTCCTGCCACACAGAATCCCCGAACTCTGCGGCCCGCGAATGGCTTTTCCACCGCTGAAACAGACCACGTCCGCGCCGGTTTCGACAAAGCGCTGCAGGTTCGACTGGGGCGGAAGCTGTCCGGCGGCGTCCACCACGACCGGCACCCCCTGCTCGTGGGCTGCCTTCACCACGTCCTCCAGATGCGGGCGCGCCCGCGCATTCATCACATATGCGACCGCCGCTGTCCGTTCCGTAATCGCGTCGGAAATCTCCCAGGCCTCCGTATCCCGCACCCCGGCTCCACTGTACCGGTCGGAAATCCCCACCTCCACGAGCTTCACGCCCACCGCCCGGATGGCGTGGTCATAAAAATTTCGGTGGCTTCGAGGTATAATCACCTCGTCCTTCATCCCTTCCGTATCCGGCAGCCGGTTCATTCTGCCCGGGTCCAGCCCGGTCACGCACGCCGCGACGCCCAGCATGATTCCCGCCGCCGCACCCGACGTAACGTATCCGGCCTCGGCGCCCGTTACGCGGGCAATGGCCTCTCCCGCCCACGCCTGCAACTCGGCGATATCCACACAATGCCGGGAGGCTTCCGCCATGGCCTGCGCCACCTCCGCCGGCAGGATCGAGCCGCTCAACCGGGTTGATGGACCGGCAGCATTGACGATGGT
Source organism: Candidatus Latescibacterota bacterium (assembly GCA_965219455.1). Classification (GTDB taxonomy): domain Bacteria; phylum Latescibacterota; class UBA2968; order UBA2968; genus JAAXHE01. Next base: position 31,346 of record OZ244744.1, read on the forward strand.
ACGTACTCCCAGGCGTTCATAAACACTGGTCATCCACGACCTCCTGAACTTTGATCCGGCACGCCGTAACTAAGTAAATATAGAGACCACAATTCCGTGATCGGACACCCGAAACGACCGTCGATTCGCTCGGAAGCCGTTTAAAGATTCGCGGTGCGTTTCCGCGCGCGCGAAGCCGCGCTTGGCCAGCTTTTTAATATCAACCGCGGCCTTCACCCTGTCAAGCCAAAACCTTTCCGTATCAAAACCACTTGTATAGCGGCCCCGGGCTGTTTACATTCCGTTCGACAACATCCATGCCAACACGGATCCGGGGGATCTCTATGGAAGTCCTCGAACACACAACAAACCCCTTCAACGGTATTGTCATCAGCCCCGAAAGCCTTCCTTCGGACGTGCGGACTTTCAACGAATGCCTCTCGCAGTCCCTCAAGGCCTGGAAAAAAGGGGGCTATCAGCTTGTGTGGCTGGAAGTACCCATCGGGAAATCGGAATTCATCCCCGTTGCAGTACAGAAGGGTTTCTCATTTCACCACAGCGGCGAGACCTATCTGATGATGACCCGGCCGCTGGTCGAAAACGCGTTCATCCCCGGATATGCCACCCACTATATAGGCGCGGGAGGGGTGGTGATCAGCGAAACCGAAGAGATCCTGGTTGTCTGCGAAAAACACCGCGGCAGCAGCAGGCCCTACTATAAGCTGCCGGGCGGCGCACTACACCCGGGCGAACATCTGGCCGAGGCCGTGGTCCGGGAAATCAGGGAAGAAACGGGAGTCCATACTTCGTTCGAAGCGACGGTGTGTTTCCGCCACTGGCACGGCTACCGCCACGACAAATCCGACATTTACTTTGTCTGCCGCCTGAAACCGCTCACGTACGAAATCATACTTCAACCCGAAGAAATCGAAGAATGCCTCTGGATGCCCGTTGACGAATACCTGACGTCAGACGACGTACATACCTTCAATCGCCAGATCGTCAGGGCGGCGCTTGCCAGCCCCGGCGTGGTGCTTTCCGACGTAGAAGGCTACAGCGACGGCAGGCGTCGGGAAATCTTCATGCCGCCGGGTATGGACGGGACCTGATCCCGCGTCAACCGGTCCTCCGACAAAACAGCCGAACGAAATCACATCGGATCGACAACGCCCCGAACCCGGCCGCCGGCAGCGTGACGATCCAGTATCAGGAAAAAATCACCGATGAAATTACAGGAATCTCTCTATCGCCACATTCTCGAGAACCGCAGGGTTGACGACAACCCTATTGTGGGCTCGCTGAAACAAAACCTCCGCCAGGCCTGCGAAGATCATCTCAACCCCGAATCGCCGGCATATATAGACTATACCGAACGCAGAGCGGACTTCTGGTTCACCCGGAGCGGCGGCCGTTTGCTTCCCAAATCGATTGAAACCCTTGCCGTCGGCGGCATTCTCCTTGACGGAAGGTACGCGGCGGAGGCCTGCAACATCCTCCGGACGATCGTGAAATATCGCATCGTGGAAAACTGCGGCGGCACGAACTATGGGCGCCCGTACCGGACATGGCGGGACAATTGCCTGGACGCCGGCGCCAGTTCAACGGTGCTCGCCATTGGTCTGGACCTGCTCCGGCAAGAGCTGTCGGATGCCGAACGCCGGGAAATTGGAACCTATTGCCTGCCGTTTATCGACTACACGCTGGAGAATCCGCCCGACCCCGAAGAGACCCGCCCCGACTGGAATATGGGCGCCATCGGGTGCATCGGCCTCGGCCTGCTCGGGCTGGTGTTACGCAACTACGGCGTATTGGACGAGTCCCGATTCAACCGGGCGCTGGCGTCGGCCAAAAGGCGGTGCCTGCTCTTCCTCGACAGGGGTCACGACGGCGAGGGCGCCTTTTACGAAGGCCCGGCTTACGGCGGCGCCACACTGCACTACCTCGCCCCGTTCGCCCTGGCGCTGGCCGTCTGCGGGGATCGGGAACTCACAGACCATGCGGGTTGGGAACGCATCGCGGAAGGTCTGGTGTATGAACTCATACCCGCTACGGGGCGGCCGAATCCGCTTAACGACTGCGGCGACCAGTTTCACATCGAATGGCTTTCCCTGCTGGCTTCTCAACAGAAGAACGGCCTCGCCCAGTGGCTCTGGCAGCGTATCGATAAACTCCCGGCCCACGGTGAATTCTGGCAGGCCCCGGACGGGGGCTGGGTCGACACCGTCACCCGTTACCTGCTGTACTTCGATCCGTCGGTAGAACCCGTGTCGCCGGACGGCCAGGATCTCCGGGGTGTCAGGCACTTTCGCAACCGGGGGCTGGTGGACGTCCGTTCCGGATGGCAGCCCGGCGATTTCTTTCTCTCGTTTCTATGCGACGTTTTCCCAGCGGGCGGCCACCGGCAGGCCGATCGCAACCACTTCGCGCTGCACGCCCTCGGAGAGAGCTTTGCCTGCGATTCCGGATACGCCCTCGAGAGGCTTCCCGGCACCACCGAAGTCCTTCGCCTGGGCGCGCTGGGTGAAGCCCACAATCTGCCTCTGGTGATGGGTGAAATGCAACGTCGCGGCCCCACGCGCAACGACGGCATCGTCCGTGCGGACATCCAGGGGTCCTTCCCCTATATCGAGGCGGAAGCGGGCGATAGCTACGCCTGCGCGCAACGGTTCGTCCGACGGGTGCTCTGCCTGCCGGATGATCGCGGCGCGCCTGCCGCCGTGATCATCGTCGATCGCCTGGACTTTGAGATGCACGACCGTCCGATGCTGTCCTGGCTGTTGCACACCGCCGCCGGCAATCGCCTGGATTGCGGTCGGGATCGGGTCTCCATCGTCGGCGGCACGCGGGAAAACCGGTGCGACGTCCAGATCGCGACCCCGTGGCCGGGCCGCTGGCGCGAGGAAACTTTCTTTGACCATCCCCGGTTGCGCTACGACTGGTTCTGGAGCCCGCTGTTCTGTATTGTGGCGCTGGTCCCGTACCACAAGAACGCCTCCCCACCCGAGATTGACGCCAGCGGGAACGCCGAGGGCTGCGCCATTCGCATTCGCCAGGGCGACGTGGCCGACACCGTCCTGACCGCGGGGCCCGACAGTACGTTCGCTTTCGACGGCATCCGGACGGATGCCGAGTTCACGCACGTCCGAACCGCGGGTGATGAAATCGACGCCGGCCTCGTCGCCGCCGGTTCACTGCTCGACGTTCGAGGGAATCTCGTCGTTTCCGAATCACGATCCGTCGACTGTCACAGATTCTGACGACGGCAGGAAATCCCCTTCTGAACCGCTAACCAATCGTGTCTTGAGGGTCGGGTTTCGATTCCAGCACTCGCCATTATCCTTCCGGCAATCGACCGAGGGCGTCCATCACCGGATCGACGTCAAACACGTAACCGAACATCAAGGCAACCCTCCAAAGCGCGATCTCCTTGGCCAGTTCATCCGTGCAGCTTTCCCCGTTCTCCACCGCCGTTGTCGCCTGCCGGATGGTCGAACACACGTACCCCATCCGTCCCATATCGATCATACCTCCCGGGCTGGCGAGAAGGCACCAGTTGATGGCGAACCCGATATAGATCAGGTGCCAGATTTCCCGTTCCCGGCAGACCGCGTTGAGCTGGTGGGAATTGATTACGACGGCCTCATCGGCATCCGGAATCGCCTGCGGCGCAAAATCGACATGCTTGAACCCCGCCGCGATGTCCGTCTGGTTGTGGGCGCCGGTCATCTGCCTGCCCCGATCCGCCTGCCACTGTTTCTTCAACACATCGTCCACCGAGCCCGGCGCCGCTTTGGGCTCCTCCCCCGCCATCGCCCTGATTCGCTGATATTCGTCGTAAGACGCCGTATAACTCTCGCTCGATCCGACGTGAATTACAGACAGTCCGGCCTCCCTTGCCGCCCGTAGAAGCGGCGGAAACACGCCTTTCGAAATCCTCATCGCTCTCGGCAGATACTCCACCATGCGGAACCAGCCGTCGTAAGGCGACCCCGGCCCGGGTGGAATTTCGTCCACCAGTCCGGGATTCCACGCGTGCATGCTGACCAGCGCCGTCCTTTCAAGCGGCACTTCCAGCATCCGCGTGGTCCAGCCGGCGTAACCGCGCCCTGGAATATCCGCACCCAGATCCGCATCGTGCTGCCGGTAGTAGTGCGCGGGCAGCGTTAACATTTCGCCCATTGGGCCTCCTTTTTCATGGCGGCAGCGTGGTCAGTTCGCCAGACCGCCCCTGTGATCACCCTGATGCGATCGTTCAAATGGCGCCGTCATTGCGGAGTTTTTCAATCTCCAGGGTTGAATATCCGAGATACTCCGCCAGAATCGGCTCGTTGTGTTCTCCTAGCGAGGGGCCCCGCCGAGGTTCAACCGATGCGCCGCCGACCTTTATGGGACTCGCCACCACCCGGGCGACTCCGAACTCCGGGTGCGGCAACTGCAGTATCATATTGTTCTCGGCCACGTGAGGGTCGGCAAAGGCCTGCGCCACCGTATTCACCGGGGCGCAGGGCACCTTTCCCTTAAGCAGCGCCAGCCAGTCGGCGGTTGTTTTCCTGCGAAAGAGATCCTTCAGGATCGGAACCAGAATATCCCGATTCTCCAGGCGATCCTCAAATGAGGAAAACCTCCTGTCTTCCGCCAGTTCCGGCGCCCCCAGAATGCGTACCAGATTTCGAAAGAACTTCTCTTTTGCACACATCACCACGAGCCATCCGTCCTCTGTCGGCACCACCTGCGACGGGATCTGCGACGGATGGGATGAGTCGGGCGTCCGATGCGCCTGATATCCCTTGGTGAGGTACCACGCCGCCACATATCCCAGGTGCGCCAGCGCCGTATCGAACAGATTCACGTCCACGTCGCACCCCAGGCCCGTCTGTCTGGCGCGGAAAATCGCGCTGGCGATGCCCAGAGACGCCATTGCGCCCGCCCCGAGGTCCACGAGGGAGAGCCCTGCTTTCGTCGGCGGCCCGTCCGGTTCGCCCGTAAGATTCATCCAGCCGGCGTATCCCTGCATCAGATAGTCGTATCCCGGCTCACCGGCTCGAGACCCTTCCCGCCCGAACGCGGAAAGCGAGCAGCATACAATTGATGACTTGACCTCACTCAGAGCCGGATAGTCGAGCCCCAGCCGGGCCGGAAGGTCTCCGCGCAGGTTGTTGAATACCCCGTCCGAAATCCTCACCAGCCGATGCAGCACCTCCGTGGCTTCCGGATGCTGCAAATTCAGCGTCACACTCTTTTTGTTTCGGTTGAAGCTCTGGAAATACACGCTATCCTGTTCAGCGGTATACGGCGGCACGTAACGCGCAACGTCGCCGCCGGTCTCGGGGTTCTCGACCTTGATGATTTCCGCCCCGAGGTCCGCCAGCATCATCGTTGCCCACGGACCCGCCCCGAACTGCTCCACGGAGACAATCCTTATTCCACTCAATGGCGGATGTTGGTGTCCATCGTACAATTGTTCCTCTCGTTCTTCGAAATGAACGCCGGAGGAGTCGCCCGAAGAACCGTTCGTGGCGCCGACCCCGGTCGTTCCGTTTCATCCGGCTTCGCGACCAGACGCAGAAACCAGGTTCTCAGCGACCGGTCTGACGGCCGTTGCGTTCTTCCTCCTTGAGGCGATCCAGGAGTTCCCGAGCCCGTTCCAGAACAGGCCTGTCCACCATCCGGCCGTCCACGGTCGCCGCGCCCTCGTCCGCCCGCCGTTCCAAAGCCGTAACGATCCGCCGGGCCCGCGCCACCTCGGCTTCCGAGGGGCTGAAAATTTCATTCACCGCGCCAATCTGACCCGGATGGATCACGGCTTTTCCGGCAAGCCCGAGGTCCCGGGCCTGCCGCGCCTCCAGGACCAGTCCGTCAGAATTGCGGATGTCGGTAAATACCTTGTCTATGGCCAGGATCTGTCCGCTTGCCGCAGCCACCGCCAGCGCCGACCGGGCGTAGTCGAGCAATCCCGTTCCCGGGTGCGAAAAGAGGCCCAGATCCAGCGCGAAATCCTCGGCGCCGAACATAAGCCCCAACAGCCTGGGTGTGGCGGAAGCGATCGCAGGGGCCTGTACCAGGCCCCTGGCGCTCTCGATGATTGCCAGAAGCTTCACGCCGCCGGATGGAATCCCCGCCTGCGTCTCGTGCCGGTCCAGCCACCGGTGCATCTGAAGCACGTCTTCCGGACCATGCACTTTGGGCAGCACGAGACCCTGCAGCCCTGCCCGCGCAATCGCCCGCAGATCGGCGTCTTGTTCGGAGGATCCGGCCGCATGAACTCTCACGAATCGCGGTGGGCCGCCAGGCGCGCTGTCCAGTGCGGCGGCCACCCGCTGGCGCGCAACGTCCTTCCCGGCCTCCGCGACGCCGTCCTCCAGATCGAATATCAGGACATCCGCCGGCAGTCCCAAAGCCCTGTCGATCATCCGCTGCCGGTGCCCGGGCACAAATAGCCAGGACCGCATCGCCTTCACCCGTCTTTCTCCTCGAGAATCTCGGGAAAGGCATCTCCCGACGGCGCGTGCGCCCTCTTATAGATCATCACGCTGCGAGTCAAATCGATGACGACACGACCGTCCTGATTCACTCCCCGCGACCGCACGTTCACGATACCCGCTTCCGGGAACGACTTCGACTCCCGCCTGGCGAGCACCTCCGTCTCGCAATAGAGCGTATCTCCCAAAAATACCGGGTTGGGAAGCCGGATCTCGCTCCAACCCAGGTTCGCCATCGCCTGCTCGCTCACGTCCGGGACACTCATTCCTACGACCAGCGCGAGCGTAAAGGTGCTGTTCACCAGGATCTTTCCCCACCGCGTCCGACGGGCATACTCCTCGTCAAAGTGGAGCGGATTGGTATTCATGGTCAGGTGCGTAAACAGCTGATTGTCCGCCGCCGTCACCGTCCGCCCGAAACGGCTTCGGTAGACCTCGCCCACCTCGAAATCCTCGTAGCACCTCCCGGTCCATCCCGGTACCACCTTTTTCTTTGTTTTCCCCATACCAGACCCCTATGCATCGTCATCGGCCGAAAACCCTTTTCAATTGACATAGCGGCTGCTTTCATCCATAATAGGCCCGGACCACAAATGACACACCAATATGTTTTCGCCGCAATCCGATGTCCAGCGCTTTCGAACGCGAATCGCCAAAACCCGGTTCAACAATGCCCGACCCTTCCTCCGCAGGCCTCAAGGAGTTGCTGAACCGCCGCTTCGCCGCCCTTCTCGTTGTATCCTTCCTTGCCAGTTTTATTTCCGCCCCCCTTTATTCCTCTCTCCTTCCCGCCTACGTCGAAGCGGGGCTTTCCCGGTCCCCCCTATTTACCGCCGGCCTGCGAGGGCTCTTCTTTATGCTGGGGGGTCTGTGTTCCGTGCCCGCCGGCATGCTTTGCGATGCCTTCGGCATCAAGCGTGTGTTGATTCTGGGCCAATTCGGTCCACTGCTGGCGGGCGCCATATTTCTCACGGGCGACCCCTATCTATTGTCGGCGCTCTCGATCGGCCTTGGAATGACGTTCGGATTCAGCAGCACGGGCGGGCAGAGCTACCTGCTCGGCGCCGCTCCAGCGGGCGTCATGGGCATGGCCTCGGCGGGATATTTTCTGAGCAGTACGCTGGGCAGCGCCGCGGGCAACCTGCTGGCCGGACCCGTAGCCGACAACCTCGGATACGAGCGCCTCGGACATCTGGCCTGCGCCACCGCCGCGGGTATCGTCGTTTTGACCCTCGTTATGCTGCCCAGCCTTCCACGCCACGCAAACTCCGATAGGTCGGCCACCCGTTCTCTCGCCGGTTATATCGACCTGTGCCGTCGCCGGGAAGTCCGCCTGCTGCTGGCGATTCGGTACCTGCCCACCAGCTATTGGGGCGCGGTGAGCCTGCTTATCCCGCTGCTCATCTTTCGTATCTCCGGAACCAACACGTCCGTCACCACGTACAGCGCCATCAGCCTGGTTGCCGCCTGTGGCTCGCAGTTACTGACAGGCCGGCTGGTTGATCGTATCGGCCGGTGGAGACCCGTCTTTATCTCATCCTCGCTTGTCGCCGTCAGCGCCGTGGGGCTGACGCTTTCGGCCCACACACTTGCCGGCCTGTACACCTTTGGGATTATGGCTTCGGTTTTCGCCTGGTCGCTTTCCACCACCATGCCCGGCATTCTCCAGTTAACCGCACGCGAGGGCGAAGAGGGGCGAGTGGTCGGCAGCGCGCACGTCGCATGGAGCGCCGGCATGCTCTCCGGCAGCCTGGGAGGCGGCAAACTCATCGACTGGGGCCCCGCGTTACCCTTCGCTATCGGCGCCGTCTTCGCACTCGGGGCGGTAGCCTGCGGTATCGGCCTTTACTACGTTCATCGAGCCACGGATCCAGGGCCCGCAAAACGCGTCGATTAGGTTCGTCCAGCGCAGGTTCGCCCGTGAATGGGCGCTGGTGCCGTGGCGTCCCGGACGATCCGACACTTGCGCGTCGCATGTAGAACCGTATATTCGGAGGGGTTCCGAAACCACCGTCTAAGCGAAAGCGGATCTCGAGGTTGCGGTCCGCCTGTCAAGTTCAAGAGGTTCTCCATGGATGACATACGCATCGGCCTCGTCGGCCTCGGACACCGGGGCTTGCACTGGCTGCGTCTCTTGCAACGTCTCAGCGGTTACCGCATCACCGCCGTATGCGACCCCATCGCCGCGTTACACGACCGGGCGCTCGCCGCGGTTGACAATCCGGCCATTGCCTATACGGCGTACGATGACATCCTGGCGGACGGAAACGTGGACGCCATCGCCCTGTGCGTCCGTTGCAGGGAACAGGGCGCGCTGGCAGCCAGGGCCCTGGAAGCCGGCAAACACGTGAACTCCGAGGTGCCCGCCGCCCACACCATGGAAGACTGCTGGCGGATCGTTACCCAGGTAGAACGCACCGGCCTGGTCTACCAGTTGGCCGAGCAGACCCGGTACTGGGGTTTCGTGGAAACCTGGCGAGACCTTGTGGCGCGGGGCCGGTTGGGCAGGATCACCTTCTGCGAAGGCCAGTATATCGGCTACTACGGCACCCGCCAGTTCTTTCAAGATCCGAACAAGGGCGAATTCTTTACGGTAGAGCAAATAAGCGAGCACCCCGAGGCCAGACCGACCTGGCTTCACGAAATGCCGCCTATCCACTACCTTCCTCACGAACTCAGTCCGATGCTCAAGGTACTGGACGACCGGGTGGTGGAGGTAACGGCCATGAGCACCGGCAGGCCCAGTTACTCCCATCCGGAAATCGGCCAGCCCGACATCCAGGTGGCCCTGATGAAAACCGAAAAAGATGCGATTTTGAGGATGGCCACGGGATTCACGCAGAAAATTCCAAGCAGGCGGGGCCACCACTGGTACCAGGTGCTCGGTACACGGGGCAGTGTCGAATGGAAACGTTCACAGAGAGGACGCCCGCTCATGTGGCTGGCCGACGACCAGATGCACGACATGGCCGAGGTCGACTGGCGCTTTGAGCGTACCGACGCGCCGCCCGAAGCGGTGTCAAGCGGCCACGGCGATGCCGACTATTACGTGCACGCCACGTTCCGTGATGCCGTCCGCGAGGGGAAGGCGATGGAATTCGACGTCTACCGGGCCATCGAGACCGCCGCGCCGGCCATCCTCGCGGCGGATTCCATCAACCGTGGGACCCAGGCCATGAAGGTGCCGGATTTCCGCCCCACGGACGCCAGGCCCAATGGCGTTATGCCCTAACAGCCCGTTGAAAAAGTCCATCCGGGCTGAGAAGGGAACGGATAATGCAGATTGGTATTCTGACAGACCCGTCCAACCTTTCGGCGTACATTGCCGAGATTTTCAAGACCTGGGGTTTGCCGCTCTTTCGGGCCATTTCCCACGACCGGGTTCCCACCCTGGAACCGGCCGATATCCCGGTGCTCGTCTGTCCGGCATATCATGACGAAGCCCCGCTCGTGGACTACGCCCGCCGGGGTGGCACCGTCCTCTGCTTCCTTCCAGGAAAGACGCTTGCCGGCGCGGCCGGATTGACGGTCCTGGGCGCGAAAAAACCGCCGCTACGTCTGCGCAACACCGCGTATCCCACCGGCGGCCTGGCAGGCGAACGCGTTCCCGTCGTGGGGGACGTCCAGGCGTGGGAACACTCGGAGACCGCGAAACCGCTGGCCTTTCTGTCCCACCCGGGGCGCTATGAAGGCGAAACCGTGGGCATTTCGGAAACCCGCCTCGAAGGTGGGAGAATCGTTGCCTTCGCCTTTGACCTGCCCCGCTGCGTCCTGGTGCTTCGCCAGGGCGACCCCGACCTTGCCGAAAGCATCCCCGACGGCGACGGCTGCGCCCGGCCATCGCACATGGCCGCCCGCGTGGGCCCGCACGACGCCGGCTGGATCCCTCACGCCGACTTGCTCTCCCGGCTGTTGGTGGACCTGGCCCGCCGTTACCTGCCCGCGCCGACGCCCTTTCTGTCCCACCTGCCCCACACCGCCCGGGGCATCCTGCTCTACTCCGGAGACGAGGATTATGCCGACGTGGCGTCGAACGAGGATGAGTTCGACGGCGTCGCCGGCGCGGGCGGACGCATGAGTCTGTACATCATCCCCACCCACACCAGATCCACGGCCGACGACGTGGCGAGATATGCCGAAACCCATGATATCGGACCGCACCCGAACCTTCGACCGCTGGATGGCCGTCCGGTACAGGAACGCGTCGCCGAATTTGAACGTCAGATCCGCCTGTTCGAAGAGATGTTCCGAATTCCCGCACGTACCTTGCGCAATCACTGCACCGCGTGGGCCGGCTACCTGGATCTCGTGGATATCATGGAAAAACTGGGTGTGCTGATGGACGGCAACTACTTTTCGGGAACTTATATGAGGGACAGGGAGGGCGCGCCCTACGCTTCGTTCGGCGCGGCGCTTCCCATGCGCTTCTGCCACCCGGATGGCCGCCTTGTCAACGTCTACCAGCAGCACACCCACGCCATCGACGACGGCATGTTCGGCCCGCAGGATTACTCCTACAAGCTGTCACCACCAGTATTCTCGGTTATGCTCGAACGCATCTTCACCGATATTGCGACCCGATTCCACACGCCCTACGGCGTCTGTATCCACCCGGGAAACTGGGTGAAATTTTCGGAAGCACAGGGCAGGGAACTGCTCCGTCAGGCAAACGAAAAAGGCCTGCCAATCTGGTCCTTCGACCAGTGGGCGGCCTTCTGGAGTGCACGCGATACGTGGTTTTTCACCGACCTGGACTGGAACGGTTCAGTTCTGAGCTTCAACCTTCAAGGCCATTCGCCTCACCCCGATCTCCGCATCCTGATTCCACAACAATTCGCCGGCGCGCCAATCAATGAGATCCTCGTGGATGGCAACGCGGCGCGTCCGGATGTGGATGTCCGATACCGTGAAAATGTCAGCCTCGTGTCCATTCCCGGGGACCGGACGGACATTTCGATCCAGGCCATATACCCCCCGAATCCGAACTGAGCACACCGTGTCGAAACGACCCCTCAGAATCATCGTCTTCGGGGCGCATCCCGACGACTGCGATATCAAAGCCGGCGGACTTGCAATCAACTACGCGGCTCTCGGCCACGAGGTGCGTTTCGTTTCCGTGACAAACGGAGACGCCGGCCATCATGAGATAGGGGGCATCGCGCTCGCGCGCAAACGACGTGCGGAAGCCGAAGCCGCGGGCGCAGTGGCCGGTATCGAATATCACGTGATGGACAACCACGACGGAGAGCTGGAGCCCACGCTGGAGAATCGCAAAAACGTCATCCGTATGATCCGCTCCTACACGCCGGACCTTATCCTCACCCATCGGCCCAACGACTACCATCCGGACCATCGGTACACGGCCATCCTCGTGCAGGACGCCGCCTACATGGTCACGGTCCCCAACGTCTGTACGGACGTGCCCGCGCTATCTTACAACCCCGTGATCGCCTATATGAGCGATAACTTCACGTCTCCCGCGCCCTTTGCGCCCGAAGTGGCAATCGACATCGACGCCGTCGTCGATAAGAAACTAGACATGCTGCATTGCCACACCTCCCAGATGTACGAGTGGCTGCCCTACAATGCCGGCATACTCGACGAAGTACCGGAATCATCCCGCGAACGCAGAATGTGGCTGGAACACAGGCTGGAGCAGTTCAAGGCCGTTGCAAACCGCCACCGCGGCCTTCTCGTGAAACGCTATGGCGAAAGCCGTGGACGCAGCATCCGCTATGCGGAGGCCTTTCAGGTCTGCGAATACGGCGCTGCCCTCACCCCGGAGAATATCCCCGTCTTATTCCCCCTTTGACAGGGAAACATTGTCTGGTTGCCTGTCAATACAAAGGGTACTAGTGTTTTGTCCCTAAAGTAACTTGACTATTTATTGAGCCTGTCCTATGTTCTCTCTACACGCTTCTTACACCCATCGGGAAAGGAGAGAACCATGGGACGCGGTCGTCCTCGGAAGCCCATTGTGTTGTCTGGCCAGGTCCGTGAGGAACTCAACTCACTTTCAACCTCTCGTACGTTGTCGCATGGTCTCGTGCGACGTGCCAAGATCGTCTTGATGAGCGTCGAAGGTCTCAGTAACCGGGTGATTGCCCAAAAAGTCGGGCTGAGCCAGCAGAGCGTCATCACCTGGCGTAACCGCTTTCTCCAGCAAGGATTAATGGGTCTGTATGATGAACGCCGTTCGGGCAGACCACGCACGGTTGAGGCCGAAGACATCACCGCACTGATCCGCAAGACGCTGACCACAAAACCCGAAGACGGCAGCACCCATTGGACGTGTCGTTCCATCGCTGCCGAAACGAAGATATCCAAATCCGAGGTGCAACGTATCTGGTCCACATTGGGGATTGCGCCACACCGTCAGAAGCACTTCAAGCTATCTAACGATCCCTTCTTCACAGAAAAAGTCCACGACATCGTCGGTCTGTATCTGGACCCACCGGATTCTGCGATAGTGCTTTGTGTCGACGAGAAAAGCCAGACGCAGGCGTTGGAGCGTACCCAGCCGCTTTTGCCGATGGGGCTGGGATATGTGGAGGGCGTGACGCACGATTACCGCCGCCACGGCACCACGACGTTGTTCGCTGCCCTGGACATTGCCTCGGGCGAGGTGTTGACGCAATGCAAGCGCAGGCACCGCCACCAGGAGTTTTTGCAGTTTCTCAACCACATCGACCAAAACGTCCCTGATGATCTCGATGTGCATTTGATCGTCGACAACTATTGTACGCACAAACACACCAAAGTGAAACGATGGCTTTCACAAAGACCCAGATACCACGTTCACTTTACACCGACCTACGCATCCTGGCTCAACCAGGTCGAGATCTGGTTCAATATCATCACTCAGAAGGCCATCAGGCGCGGCTCCTTCAGATCTGTCAATGAACTTATCGACAGAATACAAACCTTCACCGACAACTACAACGACACGTCGAAGCCTTTCGTCTGGACCGCCACCGCACAATCGATCATCCAAAAAGTCGAACGATTTTGTAAAGCTATTTCTGGGACGGGACACTAGAACGCATTCACCATACGTACGTGCACCTTTCCCCGACCCGGATTGTCGGTTCTTGTCAAACCGTAATCCAGTCCGATGGTCCCCAGCCGGGATACGGTACGCATCCCCAGACCGAAGCCAACCGGGAAGAGCAACCCGTTCTTTTTACCCATGGCGGCATCCCCGAGAACACCGGCATCGACGAACAGAAACGCCCGTGATCGACGCGCCAGTATAAGCCGCCACTCCAGATTCATCCAGATTGCCCGATTCACCAGAAACGCCTCCTCGCGGTAACCTCGAATTGACGTCGCTCCCCCCAATCGCAAGGGCCCGTCCGGAAGCGCGACCCCGTTTTCCGCCACTCCTGCGCCGTGCAGGGACCCGGCGAGCGCCGTACGGCGTCCCAGCGCCAGAAATCGATGCAGATCCATCACAACTCGAAACCTGTGGCCGGTGCCTCCGTCCTGTGTGACGCGGCTCCAGACCAGTCCGACACGATACAATGAACCCGACATCGGATTCCACCGATTGTCACGACGGTCGAATTCAAGCGCACCATCCAGAGACCATATTCGACCCTTCACAAAACCGCTCGCCCCGCTTGAATCCGGCCGAACGCCGCCTTTGGAAACGCCGACACGAACGTCAGCGCCCCTGACCGTGGACAGACTGACTCCGAGACCCAGGCGGTTTTCGGCAAACCCGGGCCGTTGCCGCATCAGAAGCGTCGCCTCAAGACCCAATGGCCGCCTCAAAATCCACGGTTCAACATAGAGCAGATCCAGATCGGACGCCGCGTTCCCCCTGCGCGACCAGGAGGCGTCCGCGCGCCGTCCGGTTCCCAGCAGATTGTTGAAAGCGATGGCAAACGATCCGGTCAGGCCTCTCGCACCATCTCCCGACGCCGGCGCGACGCCCACGATGCCTTCGGCCCGGCCCGGCGGCGCCTCGTAGACGGAAACCACCAGTGCCGTGCGTCCGTCAGGCCCGGTCTTCAACACCGCGTCATCCACATCCAGCAGAAACGGGAGACGCCTGAGCGCAAGCAGCGCCCGGTCCACCCGGCGCTGATCGTAGGGGTCGCCCTGCGATATCCGCATCTCGCGCCGCAGCGTCTCGACACGCGTGATCCGGTTGCCCACGAAGCGAATCGTATCCACCCGCACCAGGGGGCCCTCATCGACCTCGATCCGAAACCTCGCGGTGTCGCTTCCGGGCGACACGCTCACCTCGGGCGCCAGGGTACAATAAGGGTACCCGCGGTTTTCGTAAAACCGAACCAGCGCCTCCAGATCCATCTCAAGGGTTTTCCTGATCAGCGGCGCCCCTCCGCGTGAGAACATCGCGTTCATCAGGGAGTCCGATGCCGCGTGTTCGTTTCCTGAAATTTCAACCGTGTCGATGAGCGTCCGCCTCCCCTCCTCGATTCGAAAACGCACGCGCCCCCGATTCACCTCCACCTCTGGAAACGCAACGGAAACCTGCCAGTATCCCTCGTCTCGATATCCATCCAGAATTCGCACCATGTCCTTCTGAAGAAGCAGGCTGTCCACCGGCAGACCGGTGCGCGTTATCAGCCAGCTTCGAACACGATCTTCGGATATCCGGCGCGCTCCGTCTACCCGCACTTTTCGCACGAGAACACGATCGGCCGCTGGCGCTTCCACCGATACACCCGCCAGAAGGTGAATAACGAGGCAATAGAGCCATACACGTCCATTCCCCATGATGGGGAGCGGCCGTGTCGAAGTCGACCCTGAGCATCGGCCTGTTACCCTGAACAAGCGTCCGCGGGTGATTTGACGTCCATACCGGAACACGCCGCGCCTTTCAGAAGCTGTCTTAAAACCCCCAGCGGTCTTCGCGCGGCTGCAAAAGCATCGGTCGTCGTTGGTCGAACCCACCCGTATCTTCAGATATTGGAGGATCCGCCCGCCTGGACCGACACCTTTTCGCTCGCGCTCGGGAACTCACCGGGAATTTCAAGACAGCCTTTCAAAATAAAGCCCGCATCTCCATACGCCCCAGATGCAGGACCGGTTTGCCGGAACGTTTACGTCCGTCGTACAAGATCATCGCCGTCAGATACCGACCCAGCCGGTAGTCCACACCCAGACGCCAGCCCATGTTGTTTCCCGCTCGGTTTCCATCTGCCATTCCAAGGAACAGCGGCAGGGATCCCGATGCGAAAACACGGGTCCAATCCCCTGATGTTCGCAACCGCCCCCGGCCCGGCAGCGTGCGTCGAATTTCCGGGCGAACGGACACAAAACGGGCAAGCAGCGCCCTGTTTTCCTCCCTGTCCCGGCCAAACGCCAGTTCCAACCGCGTCTGCCATGCCCGTGGCGTGTGCCGATACCCGCTCGTGGATAACCTTCGGGACCGAATCCGATAAAAAAACGGCCCGTCGCCGGGTCGGTCACGTTGTTCGCCGTGCATTTCCAGTTCAACAGACGACGCCCGCCCGAAGGAAAAACGTCCCTGCGCGGACACCTGCGACGTCGTCTCCAGCCCTCCGTCGGTAAATGTCCGGTCCATGCGGGAGCCCCGGCGAGCGGAAAGACGGAACGTTGCCGGACGCCGGTATCGAAACAGGTAAAGCCGCGTTCGCAACTCGCGCCGTCCGTGGAGAATCCCCTCGCCGGAACCAAATCCATACATGTCCCAGGGCGCCACGCCGGTCTGGCCCGGCGGTACCTGCCGGTCGGCCTCCAGCGAGATATCCAGCGACACGCCGGCCAGCATACGCAGCCACCTACCCGCGGGAGATCGCAGCAACCGCTTCAGCACGAACTCCGTACGGGCAGCAAGAGCCCCGTCACGCACCGGGCGGAATCCGACGGCTGGACTGAAATAACGCACGTACTCGCCATCCACGTCTGCCACGAACTCCTCGGGATCCCGGAGCCCGTCGCCATCCACGTCCTCCCAGACATGCGTACCTCGACCCGGCCCGAGGGCGACATACACCGGCTGTCTGTCTGGCGCCCCGGTGCTGGAAATCCGATAGGAAAATCTGTGAGAAACCGCGCCGTTGAAAGCGGCGTACCCCCATCTTATCCTGGCCAGGTCCGTCAATCGTCCCTTTGCCGGATACAGGGGGGATTTCGTTCTGCTCCTGCTATACTCCCCTGAAAACGACAGCCCGCGCCAGCCGGACATGGAGGCGCGGTGCGTTGTCGACCATGCCCGCACGCTATCTCGCCAGGCGCGCTCCAGCAGGTGTATCCGCCGAATCGATATTTCCGACGTCCACGCCAGCGCATCCAACACGCGTGTGGATAGATCCACGGCGCCCGCCCGGATGCGTATTCCACGGTGCGCGGGATCGACTAACGATGCGTAGAATAGAGACGAATGGGAAACAGACGACCCCGTCGCCGTTTCCGACTCAAAACGGAATCCCGGCGTGACCCCTCGCATCTGAGCCCTTATACGACCCCGATGCCTTGCGAACAACCCTGAGCCGTGGGACACTTCGTCGAACCGATAGGACACCTGCGGGACCCGTGAGTCGGAAATCTGCAGGCCGACGTCGCGCCGGATTGCCGTTTCTTTTCCGTGACGCCGTCCGTAACCGGCATCGAACCGGATGCCGGGCCTGAGGGCGTATTGCAACGCGACTTCGCCCATGCGGTCTCCCGACTCCGTCGCGTCGGCCCGCCAGCCCCACCGCCCCTCATGCGTTACTCGCACGATGCGTTCAATCCCCCTGAACCCGGCGCCGACCTGGCGGTATGCACCCGTTACTCGAAGCCGCCCGAGAGCGTAACCGCCCAATCGCATCGGGTCCGGCCACAGGTCCAATCCGAGCCTGAAAGCCCGCCCTCGTCTTTGCTTACGGGCGTCCGCCTCCGAGGGCAACGCGCTCATCGCAAGTTCGCCGTCCAGCCGCACGCCCCCAATAGGCTCATATGCGGCATCCAGTACGGCCAGTTGCCGCTGCAACGGTCGAAAGGGTGGTGCAGAAACGCCGACGCCCAGGATCCCGCCATCCCGGTCCGCCTCGCGGATAAACGTGCCCCCGACCTTCAGCCGGTCGTCCGAGAGCGCCAGCGTGCCACGCGCACCCATCAGGCGTCGGCGGGCACCGGGCGCCTCGAACTGGTACTCCACTGTAATGCGGCTCTGTCCGTAGATCGGCGTGACGGGGGTAAATGTAATCACGGACAACTCATAGTCCACGACGTAGTCCTGGCCCTCGCCCCGGCGCAGCAGACGTCCGTCCTGATAGACCCGTTCCGAACCCGCGACAATTCGCCCTCCCCGAGCCGCGGCATCACCGGGCAATCGGTATGGACCCTGGTAACCCTCGATGGGAAGAATGCGGTGGCTGATCCAACGTCCATCCGCAACGGCACCGAAGACCCTGACGTCTGCGCCGGAAGACGAGAACGCGAGATGCGCGCCGTGGAGCCTCCGGCGATACCTCCCGAACGTGGTGCCGTCAAACGCGACGTCCAGATCGCCAAGTGAAGCCGAAACCTTCCGGGAACGAACCTGAAACATCACGCGATCCAGCTCCTGCAGGTTACGGGTGCTGCCTTCGAGTCCCAGCGGGAGGTTCCGATCGGACAGCATCGCGGCCACCTCGACGCCGTCCGCCATCTGTCCTGTAATATGCACGTGAAGCGCCTGGCTGAGTTCGAGATCACGATTACCACCCACGGTGACCTGAATGCGCTTGGCACCCCCCACGTCGAGACGTGACGGGGCGTCGTCGTACGCTTCAGGCGTATCCGCCGTCGCGCGACGCCTTCGGCGTTGGGCCGGGGGTGGCCGTATCGGCGCCCCCTGGGGGTTTCGTTCACGGCGTCTATAGACCTGAGCCAGAACCTGAGGCAACTGCCGAAACCGCACGAGAACCTCGGCGCCGCGGGGGCGTTCCTGCGCCAGCAACAGCAACCCGTCGGCGTCGTCCAGTTCGTAGTCCAGGTCCCTGACGAGCAGACTGTCGCCCACCCAGACGCTTTCGCTGCCCTTCAGAACGGGCCGGTCCGTAATTCGGTAAGGACCCCGGCTGCCGTCCGTCCTGAAGGACCGCTCCAGATCGAAGACGGTCAACTGTTCAGGCGGCGGCGCCGCGCCCACCGTGGTGCAGAAGCCGGCGCAGATCACGAAGACCTGCCGTATGAGATTGCGCTTGAACATATAAAAACGGAGTCGGTAGTCAGAGAAACCGGGTACCGCCTCGGTCATCCAAGACCCCGCGGACCGCCCCGCCTGACTCCCGACCCCTGGAATTGACGCGGGGACCGTGCTCTACCTCCTGCTGATCATCAGTTCGAACTTCTGAATACGATGGTTGCCTCCGTCCAGCACATAGAGGATATTGCCCGGGCCGATGACAACGTCATTCGGCGCCTTGAACGCGCCCGGCCGATGTCCCGCGTCGGGGCCGCCGATCAGCGCGGCCACGTCCCCGGTCCGCAGATCCAGGACCACGACGCGGTTATTCCCTGTGTCCGCAACAAACAGCACATCGTCCGGCCCCGTACACACGCCGGCCGGTTCGGAGAGCGACCCTTCCGCCAGGCTCTTCTTGAAACTACCGTATCGGTCAAATACCGCGACCCGATCGTTTTCGCTGTCACAGACATAGACTTCATCCTTGTGTCCAATGGCGAGTCCCAAAGGACGCCGGATCCGGCCGGCGCCGTATCCGTACCCCCCGAATTGGTTTTCCAGCGGGCTGTAGTTGCTGATTTGAACCACCTGGTCGGCGTCCGTATCGGACACATAGAGCTCGCCGCCTTCGGAAACAGCGATCCCGCCAAGGTTCCCCAGCCGAACCGGGCCCTCAACGTCCCGTCCGCCAACCACGCCCAACAGGCGGAAGTGCGGGCTGAAGATCTGAATACGGTTGTTTCTCCCGTCCGCGACGTATACCTCGAGCCCGCCCTTCCCTACCGCGACCCCAGCCGGCTGACTGAATTGACCTGGGTCCCAGCCAAACGTGCCCACCTCCGACAGATACGCCCCCCCGGCATCGAATTTCTGGATGCGGTCGTTGCCCGTATCGGCCACGTAGAGATTGCCGAACGTATCGAGGGCGATGGCGGACGGTTCGTGAAAGTGCCCCACCCCGCCTCCCTTCTGTCCGAAAGCGGATGCGAACCGGAAAGCCACCGTAAGTTTCGGCGACGGCTTCTCCTGCCCGGAAACCCCTGCCGTGGCAATCACAATAGAGATACAGAAAACACAAACCCGCAATCGCATCTCAAACCTTCCAATCACTAACGCATGCAGCAAGCCGGCAGCGCTCTGCACTCGCAAGGCGCCTGAGCCCTGAGCCGCTCCCTGAGCTTGTCGAAGGGTAACGAAACACGGGCATTTCAACGAGCGCGTTTCGACAAGCTCAACGGACATAAACGCAGCGAGACGGGATGAACCGGCGCCTGCCTGTGCGTGCTGCCTCACGCACGCAGACAGGGGTGAATGACGTCATATTTCCGGGGACGGGACACTATAGTTTCAGGTTTTTTTCGATGCTATCCACAGCCAACTCGATGTCCTCACGGTGTCCGAACGCGCTCAACCTGAAGAATCCTTCGCCGCTGGGCCCGAATCCCGCCCCCGGCGTCCCGACGACGTGCGCCTCCGAAAGCAGCTTGTCGAAAAAATCCCACGAACCCATATCCGCGGGCGTCTTCATCCAGAGATACGGCGCGTGGACGCCGCCGTAGACCGTCAGACCCAGGCCTTCGAGCCCCGAACGGATGCAGGCGGCATTGGACATATAATAGGCCACCATATCGCCGCATTCCGCCTTCCCTGCTTCCGTGAACACCGCCAGAGCGCCGCCCTGCACAATATTGGAGGCACCGTTGAACATCGTGTTCTGCCGTCTGCGCCAGAGCCCGTTCACCGCGCCCGGCCCGGCGTCTTCCAGGACCAGCTCTCGGGGAACCACCGACCAGCCCAGCCGCACGCCGGTAAATCCGGTATCCTTGGAAAAGCTGTTGATCTCGATCGCGCATGTCCTGGCGCCGTCGATCTCATAAATGCTGTGCGGCAGTTCAGGATCCGAAATGTACGCGCAGTAGGCCGCGTCGAAGATGATCACCGCCCGATTATCGCGGGCATAATTTACAAACGTCTGCAGCTGGCTTCCGGTTGCAACGGACCCGATCGGATTATTCGGGCTGCAGATGTAGATCAAATCCACTTTTTCAGCCGGCAATTCGGGAAAAAATCCGTTTGCCTCGGTGCAGGGCATGTAAACAATTCCTTCGTAGTGACCCGCTGCCATCTGCCCGGTACGTCCGGCGATCACGTTGCTATCCACGTAGACGGGATAGGCCGGGTCCTGCACGGCCACCACATTGTCGAGGCCGAAAATGGACTGAATATTCGCGGAATCCGGCTTTCCTCCATCGCTGACGAATATCTCGACCGGATCGAGCGCGACGCCGCGCTCCGCGTAACGGCCCGCAATCGCCTCCCTCAGATCAAGATTTCCCTCGCTTCCGTCGGCGTAACCCGAATAGGTCTCGACCGCCGCGAGTTTTTCCACGGCGTGATGCAAACGACCAATCACACTTGGAGGCAATGGCTCGGTGGTGTTTCCGATACCCAGACGCATCACCTTTACATCGGGATGATTTTCCAGATATGCCCCTGTCCGGCTCGCGATTTCAGGGAACAGATAGCCGGCTGAAAGCTTGTTGAAATTGGGATTTATCGTCGCCATCGTATTTGTCTGCCCCTTCTTTAATTGTTTACGGCCGATATACGTCCGATTCCAAACTTCACCGACTGAAGCGCGTGGATTGCACGCTGACGGCGCCGGTGCCGGCGCATGGAGATTTCACTCAATATACACAGGCGCCACGGACATCACAGGCCTAACTGAACTCTTAACGCGCGTTCTACACGTTCCATATCCGTAACAGAAACACGTCCTTGCAGCGCATTCAATCGGCGCTTGCTCACCGTTGCCAACTGATCGGCCATCGCCTTCCGTCTTTGATCCTTTACAGTCACATAGGCTTCGCTGGGGTAGAGACGATCGAGATTGCTCGTGAGCGGTACAACCTGAACACGGTTCAAATGCCGGTTGGATGCGTCGTTACTGACGATAATCGCGGGACGTCTCTTACGGATTTCAACAGCTGTGGATGGGTTGAAATTGACCCACCACACTTCACCTCGGACCATCGAATGCGTCCCCCACAGTATTTTCCGCCCATTCTAAAGCTTCGGCTTCCCGTTTTTCATCGTGCGCCATATCCTCGTAAGCCTGTTCCAGGTCGGGTTGAAGCACATGGGGCCGGACCAGCGTTTCGACAAAGCGGCTGATGCGGCGGCGGCCTATAATCTGATGCAGGCCTGCATACACTTCCTCGTCAATAGTGATGGTCAGCTTCTTGCGCATATGCGATTCTCCAATTCAGACAACATTGAACACAATAACACGTGTATTATACGTATAAGAAAATATCACGACGATGTCAAGGCCGGAACCGGGTAGGAGGGGCGCGTCAAAATCCGATGCCGTCATTTGCGTTCCCATAAACCCAATATGCTCGGCCCGCGTTATTTCGTCTCCACAAATGCAAGAATGTAACCGTCGGGATCCGATATGTAGAATTCCCGACCGTAGGGCATTTCCCGGAGGGGCTGAGTTACCGGGACGGTCCGGTTTTGTACGCCCTTGTACACCGCGTCGATATCCTCCACCGTAAACGTGACGTCCAGGTGCTCGTTCTCCCTTCGAAAACGCCTCTCGTCACCCGGCGCGTCGGCGAGCTTCAGATGGATGGAGTGCCGATCCCGCACGATTCCCGCGTAAAAATGCTCATACCGGAAGTCAAGGTCGAACCCAAGCTGCTCAGTATAGAAGCGGATGGACCGGTCCAGATCGGCCACGAGGAATTGTGGGCTCATCCCCGTCAGTCTTGCGGAGGGTGTCTGGCTCATTGGTCTCCTCTTCCTGGAGTCGGACAACCCCGGTCTCCGTGGGTTCGGCCATACGGTCGAAGGGTAGCGAAGCGCGGGCATTTCGACAAGCTCAATGACCACGCTTCGGTACGCGTTCTTCCCTCCCCTCCCCGTGCCGGGGAGGGGTCGCCGACCGCGGCGCGAAAGCGTGCGGTCCGGAGGGAATACGCGTTTGCGTGGAGCCGCGGGATTGGGTACAATAAAGAACCGGAATTGATCTGCGTCAAGCGGGAGATTTCATTAGAATACAAGCATGGTGCGCGCTTACGACGCTTTCGTGACGCGCGCGATATGGGGACGATGAACCCCGTCAGGCTGGAGGCCCGATGACCTGGGGACGAATCTATCTGTGGATTGCCGTGCTGATTTTCGCCGCCGCCGCCTCGGTGGTGGCTCGCCTGGTCGAAATCGGCCAGGTGCATCTGATCGACGGCCGAAATCCCATTTCCTTCTGCAACCTGCTCTTTGCCGGCAATCTCGTGGCTGCGTTGACCCTGTTGGCCCTCAATCAACGGGAATGGCGCCCTTCCCGTCTGCGCAAGCTGTCGGGCCGTCAGTGGCTGGTTCAGACGGCCCTCGCCCTCACGTCCGGCGCCATCGCGCCGGCCATGATGTTTACGGCCATCTCGCGCACGTCTGTCACCAATATCGTCCTGATCGAGACCATAGAAATCCCGCTTGGACTGTTATTGGCCTGGATGTTTTACCGGGAGAAGTCGAGCGGAACCGCGGTCCTGGGTGCGTTGTGCGCCGTTGGCGGCGTGGTGACAACGCTCGTCCTGCAGATGGGCGCGTCGCCCGGGAGCATGGCGGCGGCGCGAATGCGGAGCGGGGTGGGCAGCGGTGAAGTCTTCGCGGCGGTCGCGACCGTACTCCTGGTGTGCGGCGCCGAAGTCGGGCGCAAGCAGCTTCAGACGATCCCCCTGGGCATCTTCAGTGTCTATCGCAACCTGTTAGGCGCGCTTTTCTTCCTCGGAATCGGCCTCTACCTTTTTGGCATCGACCACTTCGCCGACATTTTCTCCCCGGTGCTGTGGGGCTGGATGATCCTGTACGGCGGGATCGTGGTGGCGTGCGGGCAACTGGCGTGGTTTGCCGGCATCAAGCGGGTACGCCCCGCCGACATCGCCACGGCGTCTTGCTTTTCGCCGGTGGCCGGCGTGCTCTTTGCCGCTCTCATCCTGGGCGAGGTGCCCATGCCCGCGCAACTCATCGGGGGAGGCATTATCCTTTCGGGCATCGCTATCGCCCTTTGGGGCGAGTTGCGGGGGCCGCGCCCGACGCGTCCATCCAGAACAAAGGACAAAGCCAAAGCGTTCACCGGCGTCTGAACGGATACAGGAGACCGGTGCGCGGCATGGCCTGACCTCACCTGTCGAAGTAGGGATGCGGAGAAACCGGCGCTTTGGGGATCTCGCCGGTGGGCGGTTTCAGCGTGATATCTTCGAACAGGACCATTCGGGGGGCGGCGATACTTGTGAGAACCTGACGTCCCCGAAGTGTGCCCGAAAAGGGTGAGGAATCGTCCTGCGAACGAAAGGGAAGGGTGTTTGACGCTTGCGCCCTGGACACCTGCACGATGTCCTTGAAGGTATGGGCGCCGATCCCCGCGAATTGCGCGTTGCGCACGAGTTCCTTTCGACCGTCCAGAAAGACCCTGTACACGTAGATCGGGTTTTCCACTTTAATTTCTTCGTTTGACGGTCCGGACAGATAGTAAGCATCGCGTGTCTCGCCTATCGTATATAAAGGGTTGGCGACGTGGGTGACGATGTAGCCGTATTCTTTTTTCTGCCTTCTGATCAGTTTGAAGAATTCCTTCCGTATCAGTTCTTCGCTCAAACCCATCTCCGGCTCAACCAGGATATTGCTCGGCGCGACCCCGGGGCCGCGGCGGCTCCCCGTGCTGCGATCAATGCCTCGAACCGGCGTTCGGGTCGTTAAGAGCGTCTCCAGCACACCCTTGCTCACCAGCCGGGTCGGACGCGCCGGGACCCCTTCGTCGTCGATCCTGTAGCCGCCCAGCAGCGGGCGCTTCTTATAGAAGTCGGTAAGCGGCGCGGCGCGCACGCTGAGGAAATCGGGAAGCACGCGCACGCCGATCCTGTCCATGAACGGGTTTTCCTTCTTCTGGGGGTAGAAACGTTCATAATCGGGATTGTCGGTCAACGCCCTGCGCGTGGACAGCAAGTAGGGGACAAACCCCTGGTTGAACAGTTCCGTGGCCGCCTGACCCGAAAAGATCACCGGGCCGGTGAAGCGTTCGACGACGGGTGCGAGACGCAGCTTCCGCAGGCGCTCGCCGAGGGCCCCGATGCGGGCGGCCAGATCCCTGTCGTCGGGAAGGCCGTCCGTTGAGCGGGCGTACACGGCCACGAAATCCTGAAGTGCCATGCCGTCGGGAGCCTGCGTGGCGGCAACGGCGGTGAAGGCCAGCAAGGAACTCGTTCGGGTGAAGGAAGAGCCCTCGCTGTTGAGGTAGTGGACGGTGGTGTTGGATCCGCTGCATCGGACGCGCGAGGTGTGTATATCGGGCATCTCGTGGAACAGGGCGGAAAGCTGGCGAGCCCGCCGCTCCATGGCGGCGAGATCCAATACGGCCGGCGCCATTTCGTCCACTTCGGTTGCAGGCGCCTCCCTGCTGAAATCGGGTATCTCTTCCGTGCGCGTCTTGTTCTGCAGGGCGGCGCGTTTCTTTGCCAGATCCTCGAGGGCTTTCTTATACGCCCCGTCGGTGGCCAGCCAGATTTTTCGGCGCAGTTCACCATAGTTGTCTTCCAGGGTCAGTCCCACGCTACTCCCTCTCATGCGCACCACCCCGGTTCCGCCGAAAGCGAACGCGCGGAAGTTGGTGTTGTCGAGGGCGTAGTCACCTACCCGCACTTCCACAGTGAGGGTGCGGGAGCGGCTCTTCTGGCTTCTCAGCAGACTGCCGAACGTTGCCGAACTGCTCCTGGACCTCATTTCGTGCACATGGTAGGAAATGAAGTAGGGGCGTTCCAGGTCTTCAAGCTGAAGTTCCTTCATCGAGCGCGCCAGTTCGTCTCGCAGGGCGCGCTGCAGAGTCGTGTTTTCCGCGTGGATTGCCGAAGCCATCAGGATGCTGGCGGCCGTTAGGACGTGGAAGAGCAACTTTCTGCGCATTGGATTTCTCCTGCAGGGTTAAAGGAGATCGCCTTCCGTTTTTTCGTGATCCGGTTCGGAGGAGGGAGCGTCGAGGATGGGGCGGCGTTCCTGGGACTTCGGTTTCTTCTGTACTTCGATCTGAGAGATGTAAATGCCGGGAGACACAGCAGCCACGGGTACCCAACCCGACTCCGCACCGCAATTGCCGTTGAATACGCCGATGCGGTCGTCGGCGGCGGCGATCCGGCTGAACGCTGTCAGCGGCGTTCCAATCAGATCCACGCCACGCACCAGTTCTTCACGCCCGTCGGTGTAAATTCGGTAGACCATAATCGGAAGCACGTTGAAGGCGTTCGGGAAAAAACGTCCGGTTATGGTGAATCCCCCTTGAATATCCTCGAAGTAGAGCCCGAACACCTTGCCCTCATTGCGGCACTGATCGATGAGCATTACCTTGAGTCGGTCGCGGCTCAGCGGCTCGGAGGTCTCCACGATCAGGTTGGACTGCCGTGCGACCGGGGCGTAGCCCGGCTGTTTGCGTCCGTGACCGTTGGAATTGGGGAAATTCTCGATAGGCGAACGGGACATAAGGAAGCGACGGAAAATCCCGTTCTCCACAACCGCCACACGCCGCGCCTTGACGCCCTGATTGTCGTGCTTGTAGGCGCCCACCAGGTCCCTTCCGGCGATGCTCTTTGTGGTGGGGTCGAAGAACACGGAAAACGTCTCGGGCAGAACCCTCTCCCCGATCTTCCTTTTGAAGGTCTGACCCTCTTCCTCGCGCTTCTGGCGGTGGCCCTCGATGCGGTGACCGAAGATCTCGTGAAACAGGACGCCGCTGGCGCGTCCCGACAAAATTGCAGGACCGGCGTATGGCGCCACGACAGGGGCATCGCGCAGTGCCTGGAGGTCGGCGATCATGCGGTCCACCAAGGCGAGGACCTCGTCGTCGCCTGGCAGGCCCTCCGGGGTGAAAGCGGAAAAGGATTCGTAGCGCGGCAACTCCATGCCGTCGTCAGCTTTCGTGAAGGCGTAGATGTACAGTCGGTAGAGCACCTGTGACGTCTGGATCTCGCTGCCCTCGCTGTTGACGTACTGGCGAGTCGAAACGGTTGCCAGGAGACTCGCGCTGGCTTCGTATATGTTTCCATCTTTGGCGAACGGGGCCGTGTACTTTTTCACCCGGGCTGCCCATTCGTCGCGGGCGACATCGAGGACAACGGGTTCTTCCACGTAACTTTCGACCGGCTCCCTGGAGAAATCGTCAGACCGGTCCTCCTCTTCCACCTTGACCTGGACGTTGGTCTTCACGGTGGTGAGCTGTTCAATGGCACGCTTGTATTTTTTATCCGTGTGGTACCAGAGCACCGCGCGTACCGCGTCGACGTCATCCTGGATCGGGATGGCGATCCGCGAATAGCGATCGGACCTGCTGGTTATGCTGCCGCGAACCTGGTGGGTATTGTCGAAGGCGTAGTCCCCCACCCTAAGATCGATGTCGAGCAGGCGGCTGCGTCTCTCGTTGTTGTAGGACAGCGCGCCGAAGGAAGCTCCGATACGGATCAGATGCGTTTCCGTGATTTCATAACTCAGATAATAGGGCGGGACCGGCTGTCGTTTGAGCAGGTCGACGGATCGGGTCAATTCCTCTCGCATGGCCTGCAGCAGAGGGGAGGCGGTCTCCGCCCTAGTTCCGGCCGCTGTAAATGCGGTCAATAAAAGCCAGAGGCATGTGATCCTGGGAATTGTTCTCATTGGCGCGCCTTTCTGGAATAGTTTCCGTAAACACCCTGAGTGTCGCAAAATGCGACAGTTAATACGCGCTGCTACAATGCGCCCTGTTATTGACCCGCTTTGAACGGGCGGCGGGCGCATCGGCCGGTTGGCGACCGGACATTTTACAAATCAGTCCACACAAAATTAAACGCCTCCAGGGAAAATCGGTTCCCCTCCAAGGCGTTACGTTACGGAGAAACCCGCAAGGGTTGGACTGCGTGACCACGAATATTGGCCCTAAAGAGCCGGTGAAAACCTCTCATCTATCTGCATTCCGGAAAAAGGATAAAAAGACGGGCAGACAGGAATGTCTGCCCCACCTTCACGCACGCTTCCTCGACGGCTCGACAATCGGCTGATGTATGAAGTGACAGTGCGTCAAGAATAACCCAGGCTACCTGGGCATGGTCGAAAGCCCGTTCAGGCTATCCACAACCGCCTTGAGTTTCCGGTAGGCATTGTCGGGATCGAATCCGACCATCCGGTATCGAACAATCCCTTCTTTGTCCGCGACGAACGTAACCGGGATGTTTCGAATCCCGGATCGCACAGAGAAGTTCTGTTCCTTGCTGTCCCAGACGGTTTCGAACGAGCCCTCGTACTTGCTCACAGCCTTTTGAACGGCCACCGGAAACTCCTTTTTTGTGATGCCAGGAATGTGCTCCGGGGGCGTGTGAACGGCGATCATCCTCACCCCACTACCGGAAGTCTCCTTCGAAAGTCGGGCAATAACGGGCAATTCCGCCATGCAGGGCCCGCACCAGAATGCCCAGAAGTTCAGGACGCTCACGTTTCCCTTAATATCGTCGAGCGATAACGTGCCCCCGCCCAACCGCTGCAACGCAAACACCGGAAGGGGCTTGCCCACGAGGTCGTCATCTTTCTTGTGCCCTTCCCCACGAATCTCGGCCTCGAGTTTCCGGCTATATGCCACATAACCCGTATTGGACCCATGCGTAAGGTTGAAGTTACGCTGTAAGGCCATCCAGAGATCTGGATCCCTGGGAGCATCCATTATGGCCTTTTGGTAAAATTCGATCGCCTCCGCGTGCATGCCTCGCTGTTCATAAAGCGAGGCCTGACCCCGGTACGCCCAATCGCCGTCCCGGAAATCTGAGAAAGTGCCGGCATCCCCTAGCGATTCAAGAATCTTGACGGCCTCGGTATAAGCATTCTCCGCCTCTGCGAATCTACCCAGGAGATGCAGGCAGTGGCCCCTGAGAGACTGGTATCGATATAGCGCCTCGTTGCGGTAGGGTTCTGGTACATCGCCAATGTGCTTTACGGCCATATCGGCAAATACCAATGCAGTCCGAGGGTACATTGTCTCCACGCCAGGAGGACCATCCAATCCGCTCAGAATACGACCGATTGTGCGATAGGTTCCGGAATGCGGGATTATCGCTGCCGCGCTGTCGGCGGCCGCGTGGACGTCGACGCTGTCGGTCGCTGGAATCCTGGCCATGATGGAATAGAGAAAAGCGACGCCCCTTTCCACGTAGTCCGGATAACGGATGAGGAGTTCATTCCAGAGTTCGACGGCCTGTTTCTGGTCGAATCCGGTGACGGCATAGCATCGATTATACAGATCCCGTTCTTCACTGGTCCGGGTAACCGGCCTTCCCGAAGTACTGTGGAAGAAGCTCCGCCGGGTGACCTTGTCCCGATCATGATCCAGTATCAGCCTTACAGAGTAATCCTCCCTGGGAAATCCGGATTTGTCCAATACGATCGTATAGTTCCCGGGCGGCTGGACTCCGTACTGCGGCGCGGCGTGTACCCCCACGGTCGACGAAATCCTCACCTGTACGTGCGAGGACTCCGGAACGTCATAGTTGATGGTGATCGTACTGTCCGTGGATGCGCCGTCCAACGTTAGCGTCGCCTTCGCCGACAGCGTTTCAGGCAGGAACAACGCGAGGAGTAAGAGGCTGGTGGTTTTCATCGTTGACCTCCTTACGTGTGTGTACTGTGCCGCTCCCTGAGCCTGTCGAAGGGTCGGCACAGGACTGCAAGACGGAGTTGGCGGAAGATTCTTCGACTGCGCTCAGAATGACATGCTTTGCAAAAACCATTGCACGATGTGTCGGTCATATGTCGGCACAAACTATCGTGCTCAGGAAACGGACGTGAAGGTGGGGCGGACATTCCTGTCTGCCCGCATCATCGATCTTCTGTCGGAATGAAGATTGAAGGAGCACCGGGCAGGTTTGAAACCTGCCCCCAAACTTATCATAACGCGGAAGCATGCAGGCTGGCGAAGTGTCCGCGCACTAGTCCTTAAACAAGCGTGACCAGTGAAATTTTTCTGGTCCAAGAGACCGGAAAGGCCTACCGTTGTTGGAGATAGATGGATTGTGCTAGAAATCATCACTCCAACGCAGGAGACCTTTCCGGTGAAAAGAATATCGGTTGATGACAGCCGCAGGAACCGTGCTCGTCGCAAACGCAAAGTGGCCGCCCGCCACGGTCGAGCGGGGCATTGGCAGGCCCAGCGCCGGCCCATGTTCAGTCCTGGCAAAGTGCACTACGAGGTAGGCGCCTACACCGACGCGATGAGTTACGGAGGCATCGGCGCCGTGCATCGCCTGGTCACCAAGCTGGGTCTGCCCAAGCGCATCGACGCGTCACTGTCCTTGTTGAAGGTGCATCTGCCCTATCATGAGTCGGACCACGTACTAAACATCACATACAACGTGTTATGCGGCGGCACGCGCCTGGAGGATATCGAGCGTTTGCGAAGTGACGGGGCCTACATGAATGCCCTGGGCGCCAAGTTGATTCCCGATCCGACCACGGCGGGTGACTTTTGCCGACGCTTCTCGGAACGGGACATCGTCGAACTGATGGCGTGCATCAACGCGGTGCGATCCTCCTTGTGGGCATCGCGTGGCCGCAAATTGCTTGGTGACATCACCTATATCGATGTGGACGGCACAAACGTGCCCACGTATGGCAAGCGCAAGAGGGGTATGGACATCTCTTACCAGGGCATCTGGGGCTACCATCCGCTGGTGATCTCACTTTCCAACACGAAGGAAGTGCTCTTCCTGGTCAACCGACCGGGGAATGTGCCCAGCCACACCGGTGCGGCACAGTGGATCGACGCGGCCATCGACCTGGTGCAGCCCCACGCCAAGCGCATCTGTGTGCGTGGCGACACCGACTTTTTCTTGACTCGACATCTTGATCGCTGGGCCAAAAGCGTCGACTTCATCTTCGGGATGGACGCCAACGCGGCGATGCGTTCCCGTGCCGAGGCCCTCGACGAGGCACAATGGCAGCCCCTGCAACGCAAACCCCGTTATCACACCGTGACCGACCAGAAGCGGAAGCGCAATCAGCCCCACGAGAAACAGCGCATCGTCCACAAGCGGGCCTACGCCAACCTGGTGCTGAACCACGAACACGTGGCCGAGTTCAACTACCAACCCACGCGCTGTAAACGTGGGTATCGCGTCGTGGTCCTGCGCAAGAACATCAGCAAAATGAAGGGCGACCTTGTCCTGTTCGACGAATGCCGTTATTTCTTCTATATCACGACACGCACGGACGTGACCCCCCAAGAGATCGTCGCCTGCGCCAACCAACGCTGCGATCAGGAGAACGTCATCGAGCAACTCAAAAACGGCGTCAACGCCTTGCGCGTGCCCCTGTATGACCTGGTCAGCAACTGGGCCTATATGGTCATCGCCGCCCTGGCCTGGAACCTCAAATCCTGGTTTGCCATGATGATGCACAGACACCGTGATCGACAGCAGTACGTCTGCATGGAATTCCGGCGCTTCATCCACAGCATTATCTTGATTCCCTGCCACGTCATCCAACGCGCGCGCACCACCACGTTACGGCTCATCGGCTATCAACCCACCCTCGATCGCCTCTTCAGCACCTGGCGTATCATTGAACGCACCGGATTTGGATAACACCAATGCAGCACCACCGATGACACACAAACGCGGCGCCATCCCCACACCCCTCAACGGACCGGTGTGTCCACCACGCGTCTCAACGCCACTTCGGATACTCAATTTACCATAGCGACCACGACAAACACGGCCCTAAAAACCATCCAAAACGCCAATTCCATATAAATCGACACCAACGCCTCAACACAAACACAAATCACTGTGGCGCACACGATACTCGCTTATTTTAGGACTAGTTCGTCCTCGAAGGGCATGTGCTAAACGTACCATCGCACAGACGGGAGATTCTTCGCTGCGCTCAGAATGACATGCTTTGCGACAACCGTTGTCGAAATGTATCCGTCACACGTTGGCTCATACTGTCATCCGGAGGAGGCCCTGTCTGCCGTGCCCGGCACAGGCAGGCGCCAGGCCGACGAAGGATCTACTGCGGCATGGGATCATCCCCGTGCGTCTGACATTCGGTCCGAACTGAAATGCGGCACAACTGCTCCCGCTTCGACTGCGATGAGAGTGATATCAATGCCAATAGCCACTGCCGAAATGCATTGGTCACTGTTTGGCCCATCCTGTCCTGCTAACGAAGCCAAAGGGCCGACGATGTCTCCGCGCAAATGTGTTTACCGCGTTTTTGCGTTAAGGACAATCGAATAGACGGGGGATTCTTCGACTACGCTCAGAATGACATGTTTAGCATTCGACACCCGCGAAACACGTCGATCATCCCTGCGCCTGAACTGTCATCCTGAGGAAGCCCTGTCTGCCGTGCCCGGCACAGGCAGGCGCCAGGCTGACGAAGGATCTCCTGCGGCATGAGATTATGACCGAGCGTCGGCATTCGGTCAGAATTGAAATGCAGCACAACCACTCCCGCTTCGGCTTCGCATTGTATCTATTAATAATTTAATATACAGAATCTTCATTGCCTGTTCAATTAAAAAATTAATATTTCATCAAGCGATTGCGAATTGGCGATACACAAGAGGGTTCGCAACCGACTTGTGGATCAGCTAATCTGAAATGACACTGACCAAAAAAGGGGTGCGCTCAGCTGTCCGGCCGGAGGCGTTCGTCGACGCAGGCCAGTCGATTTATTTTTCAGGCCTGAAAACCGTTTTCATGGCCGTTGCAGGGGTCGTATGGTAGTTCCACCCGCGCAACACCAGATTTTCACTGTACTGGTAGACGTCCTCCTTTTCGTCTCTTCCGGAAAACATCCGCGCAATCACCACCTTCCGTGGCGATTCGGAGCGGTTGGACGGCGACCCATGCACGATGAAGGTATCGAAGAAGGTAACGTCGCCCGGCCGGGCTTCAATCGCTGTGGAACCTTCAAACGGGAACTGCTCGTAGAACGCGGCATTAGTGGCGGTCGAGCCTTCCACCCGACCTTTTCTGTGCGAGCCGGGATAGACTCTGAGGCAGCCCATTTCCTCCGTGGCTTCGCTGACGTGGATCATTCCTGCAATCATGGTGTTCATCCGGGTTGGCAGATAGCTCCAGTCCTGGTGCATGTGGAAGGGTGTCGGCGCCGTTGTCATCCGCTTCTCGAAGAGCGTGGAATGGTTGAGCACGACGTCGGGGCCGATGAGCTGTTCGACAATGTCGAGGAACCTATTGTGAAGCAGGGCCGCCATCCACAACCCCGAATACTGCTGCACATTGCGCGTATTGATGACACCTTTATTGTTCGAGGCGCCGCTGTCGTCGTGTCCGTTGAGTTGATGTACAATTCGATCGAATTCGCCTTCAAGCCGGCCCACTTCGTCCGGCGAAAAGACGCATTTGGCCAGGTAGTAGCCGTTTTCCTCGAAAAATGTGCGCATTTTGTTCATTTTACCCTCCCATCTTTATTCCAGATCCAAAACCACTTCCAGCCCGGTACGCGCGGATTCTTCAGTTGCTTCCAGCACTTTGAGGACGTTCAGGCCGTGAACCTGGGGTATCGGCGTATCCTCGTCGCCTCGTTCAAGCGATTCGATAAACTCGGTGAATTCGTCCAGCAGGCTGTCGCGAACCGGCACGGTCTCGCGTCGCCAGGTCCCGTCGCCGGTGTCGGCGATGAACAACGCCGGCGGACCTCCCCCGCCGTATGGCAGCCGGAAGCGCGCCATTCCCCCCGTGAAGAACCAATCGCCGCCGTATTCCGTGGCCCCGCGCTCCCAGGCGATTCGGCTCACCGTCGCGACGATACCGCTCTTCCATCGGATAAAGTACATGCCGGTATCGTCGCAGTCGATGGCGGGATGTTCGGATTTCGGGTAGGTGAACTGCCCCTGCCGCGCCGAAACGGTGGCGACGTCGTTCCCGATGATCCAGAGCAGCCGGTCGATCTGGTGGGCGCCGTCCATCTGGCCCATCCCGCCGCCCCGTTCGCGGTCCAGCATCCACTCCGGGCGTTTGTAGGGAACGTAAGGCTTGTGCCACATGTCATAAGCCATGATCACCGAACCCAGGTCACGGCTGTCGACGACGCCCTTCATCGCCTGTACCGCCGGGAAGTAACGCTGGGTGTGCGCGGTCATGAGCTTGACGCCATTCTCCCGGGCCGCGGCCAGCATCTCCTCGGCCTGCCACGCCCATGCCGCGGTCGGTTTCTCCATGTAGATGTGTTTCCCGGCGGCCGCGGCATCCAGCGCGGCCTGGTAATGGAGCCAGTGCGGCAACGTCCCGATGACGACGTCAACGTCGTCGCGTTCCAGGGTTTCCCGATAGTTGGAAACGAAATCGACGCTGGGATGCATGCTGCGCCAGCGAGCGGCGGCATCTTCCCTGGGCTCGGCGACCACCCTGATTTCCGCGCCGGGCGTCTTTTTCACAACGTCGATGTACCCGCCGCCGATGCGGCCGGTTCCCAGAACTGCGACACCATAAGCCATAAGGCACAAACCTGCTTTCCAGACGATTAACAACACATCGCTTCTTGCAGGAAAAGGCGACCGCCGCTCAGCCTTGTCAACATCCTTCTTTTGCCTGCAGCGCTCAGGACAGCCACGCGCTGGCAAACACGAGCGCTGCCGGAATGAAGAAAAATGCGCAGATAATGTATACGATGGCCAACCATTTCGGTTCACTTCCGAGCCTTGCAAGCCACTCGGCTCCCGTGAATCGACGCGGGCCCGTTGCGAGACGAGAAGATGCGAGGAGCCAAAGGGTCCTTAACGGTGATTATTCTACGAACGCCGCCGCGGACTCTGCTTGTGTCCGTACCATCAATGTAGCTCTTGACGTTTCGATGCACAATACCGATATAAAACGATATGAAACTCCGAAAGATGAGAGCGGTTTCAATGGCAATATCGTGCGAAGGTCGAGCAAACGTGCGATGCGAGTCAGCGTAGCAATCCATTTCAATTCTGGGGAAATCCATTAACGGACGAACTAACGGGAGGATATCGATATGTCGGATGAAATCGCAACGGCCACTCCAGCGGCGGAAAATCCCCCCGACCGCGCAGCTCGGTGCGCCGGCGTCCTCTTGCTGCTAACCGCGCTCTTTACAGTCGCGATGGTTTACACAAGAGTGACTGCCGACGCCGACCAGGCACCGCTGTTGAAGTCTCTTCAAGCTGTCGCAGAACACCCCATGATGTACATCGTCTCGGGAATTGCCCGCGCGATTTCCGGATTGACGATGCTCGTGGCAGGCTGGTTGTTGCTGCATACCTGGATCATCCGTGGGCGCTGGGCAACGCCGTTCGTCCCGTATCTGTTCGTTCTCTCGGGTAGCTTCACCGTCGCTTCAGGAGCCTTTGCCATCCTTATAGCGTCTCAGCTGGTGCCGGAGGCCATTTCAGCCGGCGGCCTTACTGCCGCGACCGAAGCCACTGCATTGAACCTGTCGGATAACCTTCGGTGGATAACCGGCAAGCTGGGTTTTTCCGCGGCCGGGATCGCGCTGGCAGTCGCCGCACGATATCAGTGGCGGGTAGGTGGAACCCTTAGAAGAATAGCGCCGGTATCGGCGACATTGGGCGTCGCGATGCAATTCATCTGGCTCAGCGCGCCAACAGGGATTCATCCGGTGATCGGAACTGCGTTTCTCCTCTGGCTGATCACTATCGGGACCCTGCTGGCCAGCGGCCGGGTCGAACGGCAATATTCGGCGGCTTATGGACGTAGAACCCGATCAGTGTGACGATCGAATGACTCGTCTGCCGGCGGTATGGCTCATCCTGTCAGGCGTGGCACGAAAAGAGTCCGATCGGCCGTTTGTAACACCTCGGTGGGGTTCTGTGAAAACCTCGAAGACACCTGAAGTTGAGAAACAACGAGCGTTCTGCAATCCTGGTGCTCCGGGTCCGGACCGCCACGACATCGGTAGCCGCATGCATGGGGGTGATCGTCAAGCCTCAGAATTGCCCCCGGCGGAACGCGTATCGGAGTTCGCCCGTCAGGAGCCGCCGCTGTTCCGGCGTCACCCGTTCCAGCAGATCAGCCGGCGGGTCATAGCGACTCCACGTCTGCATGAACGGCGCCGTGTATCCATAGACCAGCGAATAGCGTGGCGGCGCGCCGGGTGTCAGTCTGGGCCCGGCGTGTATCAGCGTTTCGCTCAGGATGAGCACGTCCCCGGCACGGGATTGTAGTTGCCGCGCCAGGGCCTCGTCCATGAATTCGCGCAACGTTCCCGTGGGCATATTCATTCGATGGCTTCCCGGCACCACCCAGGTGCCGTCCCCCGGACTGTTGTCGGTCAGGTAGATGAACGCTTTGCTGAACATACAGTGAAAGTGCCCATTGGCTTCAAAGCTGCCGACGTTCGGGGCGATGCCCCGGTGCCAGCCTTCATCGGCGACATTGGACGCGCAGGGCACGATTTCGTCTTCCGCCTCATTCGGATAGTTGATGAGGTATTGGTGCTCCTCAAGGCGCACGTCACCGCCGACCACGTCCTGAATGACGGGTAACAGAACCGGGTGCATCGTCGTTTCCAGCAGATGGGGATGATACCAGGCGCATCGGGAGAGAACCGTGAGCGTCGGTGTCTTCGGATACCCGTCGTGCTTGTATGCGCACGCGTCATCGGCGTCCATCGTGTCTGCGAGGTCGATGAAACGGCGGCACTCCGCCGGACTGAAAACACCTTGAAGCAGGACATATCCGTTGACGTCGAAGAAATAACGTTCCGCGGGCGCCAATTTGGTTCTCGCTTCCGTGTCGGTTTCCAACGTGATTCGCCTCCGTCAAGGTCTTGAAAGTGCGTTACCGTCCTATTTGGGTTGGATGGGAACGGTCGCATTTTAGTTCAATTAAGGCGGTACCTATAATTGTAACGAAAAAACTCAGTTTGCGACAGGTGCGGCGCGGTCATAAATTTCTTATGATGAGCGGGAATCCGAACTATCTTCCTGGGTACCGGATGGTTCTTTCAGGATTCACGAATCTGCCCATCCACACGACAAGGGATTGAATCATGGCCATAAAGCGGGGCAAACAGCGGATACGGGTCGGCGTGGTCGGTGTCGGCCGGGGCCGCTCCTTTACGCGGGCGGCCGGAGCGACCGGCATGGAACTGGTCGCAATTTGCGACACCTGGGAAGAGCGGCTGATTGCGGAAGGCAAGACGCTGAACGTACGGACCCACGTCGATTACGACGAATTTCTCGGCTGCGACATGGATGCGGTCGTGCTGGCCAACTATTTCCACCAGCACGCGCCGTTCGCCGTTAAGGCGCTCGACGCCGGAAAACACGTCATGAGCGAAACCGCAGCCTGCCATACGCTGGGCGAAGGCGTGGCCCTGGCGCGGGCCGTCGAAACAAGCGGCAAGATCTACATGTTTGCCGAGAACTACCCCTACATGGTCTTTAACCAGGAGATGAAGCGGCTCTATCAAAAAGGCCGCGTGGGTGAGTTCAAGTACGGCGAGGGCGAATACGTCCACCCGGACCCGCCCGAGGTGAAACTGGCGCGAAGCTGCGGGCGAGACCACTGGCGCAACTGGATCCCCGCCACGTACTACTGCACCCACTCCATTGCCCCGGTGATGTACATCACCGACACCAGGCCCACCAGGGTAAACGGCTTTGTCATCCCCTTTGATTTTACCGACCCCGCCCAGACGCTGCACATGAGGCGCTCGGACACCGCCGCGGTGATCATCTGCCGCATGGACAACGACGCGGTGATGAAATCCCTGCACGGCGGGCTGCGCGGTCACGGAAACTACGTCCGCATCCACGGCAACAAGGGGGTGATGGAGAACTGCCGTCACGGCGACAAACAGCGGCTGCGCGTCTGGTACGAACCGTGGGAAAAGCGCAGGGGCGAGCCGGTCGAAACGGTCTACAAGCCCGACTTCCCCGTCCACCATAACCGGGCAACCCGCGCCGGACACGGTGGCGGTGACTTTTTTACCACCTACCACTTTGCCGAGGCGATCCGCACAGGCGAGCCCCCCTATCTCAATGTATATCGCGGCCTGGACATGAGCATCGCCGGTATCCAGGCGTGGCGTTCCGCGCTGAACGACTCGGCCCCCATGGAAGTGCCCGACTTCCGCAGCGAATCGGTGCGCAAAAGATACGAAGACGACCACTGGTCGCCCGATCCCGCCCGCAGGAAGCCGGGACAGCCGCCCTCCAGCATCCTTGGCGAAATCGAACCGTCAGACGAGGCCAAAAAGCTGGCCAGAAAGGTCTGGGCGGCACAGGGGTATACGGGGGAGTGACGTCAATCTGAGACCACGGGGTGACACTCCCGGCACTGAATCTATGGGTATGCCGTTCCCGTTTCAATGTGCGCCGTCATGGCACAGGACCTGCGTCTTCCGGAGTTACCGGTGAATGGTTAGTTCTGTGTATGGAGATGATTCCCGGGCGGCTTGAAGAGGGAAATTCGGTTGCCCGCGATGTCGTTGAAGATCGCGAGCGAGCCGAAGCCACCGGGAATCTCTTTGGGTTGCATCAGGGCCGTTGCGCCAAGGCTGACCGCCTTGTCGAGATAGGCTTGCAAATCGTCAACCATAACGGCAACCGAAGGGGCGTTGGGCGGCATACCATCCATGTGCTGGAAGATGCCGCCGCCGATGCCTGCCGGCTCTTGCTTCACGAGGCGGTAGTTCATCTCTTGCATAAGGGTGGTCTGCCAACCGAACATTTCGGTGTAGAAATCGTTAAGCGCTTCTGCGTCGCTTCCGCCGACCTCAAAATGCACGACCGGCGGGGCGTTGCCCTCTGGCGGCATCTCGCCGTCCCATTCGGCAGGCATGGAGTACAGACCAACGGTGTTGTGGGCGGGGTCTGTGAACGTGGCAATGGAACCCATGCCGGGCGCAATCTCCATCGGCGGCATCACCGCAGCTCCGCCCATCCCTGACAGCTTATCCAGGGCTGTCCGTAGATCATCAACCTGAATGTAGAAGGTCACATAGTTGCTGACAGGCATGTCCTCGGTGGTTTCCATGATACCGCCGCCGATGCCGCCTTCGTTGGTCTGCACCAAACCGTAGTTGCCCATCTCCTCGCCCTGCGTCTGCACGTTCCAGCCGAAGAGGTCTCTGTAGAACTGCTGCAAAGCGGGGCCATTGGGGCCCGCGATTTCAAAGTGGACTACCGGGTTTCCCATTATTCCTCCTGACGTTTATGGAAGTTAATTGCTTGCCTGAACACTGGTATTTAGAACAAATCCCTTTTCGTTTCAAGCGCCTCTTGGGCCAGATTCACCAAAGGACACACCCGCTGGCCGAATACGTTGTAGATCACCAAAACTGCATGACGTTCCCTACATCGGTCCAATGCGTTCCGGTCCCCTGTCCATGGCGAGCATGGACGCATCGAAACTGCGCTGCATGAGGTCGATTTTCAAGTCTGCATGATCGGCGCTGTCCCAGAGATTCTCAAACTCCCCCGGATCTTCGTCCAGGTCGTAGAGTTCGCCCAGGCCGTGCCCGTGATAGACCACGAGTTTGTATCGCCGGTTGCGATACATCGTGGCAAACGTCCCGTCGGCCTGGTCAAGCGCGTCGTAAAATTCACAGCGCACGAATTCTCGATGTTCGTCCGCTGGCTTCTCGCCGCCGAGTATGGGCAACAAAGAACACGCCTGCATGCGCTCGGGCACCGGTAATCCGGCCAGATCCAAAAGGAGCGGGGCGATGTCGCGCAATTCGACGAGTGCGTCGCTTTTTTTCCCCGATTTCACCCGACCCGGCCACGAAAAAATAAGCGGCACCCGCACCAGGCCTTCGTAAAAACGGCATCCCTTCTGAATCAGCCCGTGGTCTCCCAATGTTTCGCCATGATCGCTGGTGAATATTACAAGTGTATTGTCGCGCTGTCCGGTGTCCTCCAGCGCTGAAATGATCCGCCCGAGTTGATCGTCGATCAATTTGATCATGGCATAATACCCGGCGATCAGCGTTTTGGCGCCCCGTTTTCCCGCTGTCTCCGGCTCCCGCAACCCGTGGGTCTGCGTCCAGGGTATCACGGGGCTCTTGATGTCCAGGGCATCGGGACGGCGCCCTTTGGATTGAAAGTCGATGGCTTCCAGCTTCTCCTGCTGCGCCAGATCGCTTTCTCTGAACAGCGGCCCGTTCACCTGTTCCGGATCGAACAGATCGCGGTACGTCCTGGGCGGGTTGAATGGCGGATGCGGGTCGTAGATGTTCACGGAGGCCAGCCAGGGGCCGTCATAGGCTTCGCTCAGGAATTCGATGGTTTTCTCCGCGCACCACGTGGTCTGATGCAATTCCGCGGGCACGCCATCGGAACTGTTGATTAATTCCCCAAGTACCTCCCCCTTCGATCGTACCCAGTCGGCGTAGTCGTGCCCGGTCTCCCAATCGTCCCGGGGCGCGTGGCTGTATTGCCAGTACCGGTACCCGTCATCAACCCGCGCCTCGACGCGCCCGAATGCGCTGGACAGGTGCAACTTTCCAATCAACCCGCAATCGTAGCCACCGTCGGCCAGCATCTTCGTGACCAACGGCGTCGTATCCGGAAAGTGCGAATTCCCGTTTCCGTTCACATGGACGGCGCTCGCGTATTGTCCGGTCAAAAAACTCGCCCGGCTGGGTGTGCAGATCGGACTCTGACAAAACGCGTGCGTAAATGCGAATCCCTCGGCCACGAGGCGATCGATATTGGGCGTGTCGACGTGGGGGTTCCCCAGAGCGCCAATGGTATCGTAGCGCTGCTGGTCCGTACAAATCCACAGGATGTTCGGCCGGGATCCTCTCATGTACTCTCCTTCTGCGGACTGAAGATGCAAGTCACGCGATTCCTCGGTCTACAAGCCTCATACCGTCCTTCATCCAATCGCTGATGCAGGTGACGTCATTGACGGCCCGCATTGCGATATTTCGCGATGCCTGACGAAGGTCCAGCCTTCGAACGACAATCTCGTCGGAAAACATACCGGCTTCCGCCATCACATTGCCATCCGGGTGAATGATCTTCGATTCACCATGCGATGACCCTGCGCGGTCGATATTGGACGGATCGGCGGGTGCATTCGCCATCACCACGTAAATCCCATTCTCGGTCGCACGGCTGATGGGCATGGCCCGATAGGCCGACAATTTGTGCTCCGACGTGACCGAACTCTCACAACTGGAGAAAAAGCAAAGCATCGCGCCGGCCGCCGCAGGCAGCCGCACGAGTTCGGGGTAACGAATATCGTGACAGATCAGGAAACAGGAAGGTACGCCGCACAGCCTGTAAATGGGCAGATGCTGTGCGGGCTCATACCAGCGCTCACCCGCAAGATGGATCTTGCCGTAGCGCCCCGGCACCGTGCCGTCCCGGTCTACAATGAGCAGACTATTGTAGCGCCGGACGCCGTCCAGATGGGTCGAGCCGACGACAGCCGCGATGCTTTTTTCACGGCAGGCCCGGATAATCTGCCGCTCCGCTTCTTCGATGCGGGTTTGATCCAGGCTCGACCAGAATTCGGAGCGGTCGGAATAGCCGTGCAGGACCCCTTCGTGAAACGCGGCCACGTCCACGTCCTCACGGGCACAGGTGTTCAGCCGGTCGACAACCCTGCACGCATTCCCTTCGATGTCCTCACCGGCATGCATTTGAACTGCGGCAACGCGCAACCACCTGCGGGGCATATCGACCTCCTGAGAGATTGGCAATTTGCGGAGCGCTCGCAATATAACACGCGTCAGGGAACCGCGCGAGAGGCAACAAAGGAGGGGCGGAAAGGTAACTACACGTAACGCCGGAGGGCGCGCCGGTTCAGTCGCACGCTTCGGATGTTGGCGGCGTCTGATAGAAGGCCATGCTGGCGTAGCTGACCAGCGAACCGGAATCCTCCTGGCGATTCTGCCCGTAGCTGAGCAGGTCGCCGTGGCGTTCGGCGCCGGCCAGTAGCGCGTGGAGCGAGAACAGGCCGGAGACGGCGTCCACGTTTCGGCCGTTTTTGTCGGCTTGCAACGCACGGCAAAAGCCGGTCGCATCGAATCGTTGCGCGTAACCCAGCAGGTCGCGGTCGGCCAACTCGCAGGCGTCCGCCTCGGAATCTTCGACGCGTTCAGGGTGGCCGAACTTAGGACCGATATGTGCCAGGTCCACGCTGAGCACGTAGAGGGCACGCTTCCCGCTGGCAGATACCGCCGCCCGCAACGCCGCAAGTTCGGTGGCGATCTCGGGGGCCTGCAAGGGATCCCGTCCTTCGCTCAGGCAGTGATCGACGCTACCAAGAAGGACAGGTACCACCTCGAACGGCGGCAGTCCCGCCCGCGCATTGATGTACTGAAGAAACAGCAGAGCGAACTCAACCGAGTGCTCGGTGCGATGCAGCCACTGCTGCTGCGTGATATCCCGCCCCGCGCAGCGTGACCAATCCTGGATTACCCGGGCGTTCGTAGGCACCTGCCCGAATGGGGTTTCGTAATGTTTGCCGGTCGCGACGGCAAAGCTCGTTCCCGGTTCGGTGCCGCCGTTGTGCGCCACGCCGAGGATGACATAAAGCTCGAAGGGCGTTGCGCAATCGGCGGCCGAGGCCAGCGCCGTGAAGGCGGGCGGGTAGGTTTCACCGCCCGCGCGCAGATCGATGTGCGGACACATGATTGCGGCAAGCCGCGCCGTCGGGTCCCGCTGCACACCTTCATCCTCTGCCTTCCCGGACGAAGCGGCGGCGAAGAAGCTGTCGAGCATCGCCGCAAGCTCCCCAGGATCCTGAGGGTAGGCGTTGCCGACGTGCCATGCCGGTCGCACGTCCGCGTTCTCATATTCCTCGCGTACCCTGGCGATCCGCGCCGCAGCCACGTGGTCATCCAGGTAGCAACCCTCGCTCAATCTGCTCAGCACGCGGCGGATCTCACCGACTCCCAAGTCACCGCCTGGAAGCCACTTTCGCAGGGCTTCGTGTATCTGATCGATGGTGTGCCGGCCATCCAGATGCGACAGAACGAGCATCCCGGCCGGTCCGAGCAACAGCGGCTGCGGCGCGATCTCCAATGGATCGCGCATGTAGAACGCCCGCTCGCCTTCCTGGTCGATCGGGATCACTTCCACCCGGCGCGCGCGGGGCAATGGAGAATTTGTCGCGAAAGGCATGGCCGCTTTGCAATCTATTTTGCCGAAGAGACGGAAACGACTCGTTTGTACGCCGCAAATAACATAGGTTGTTGTGAAACGTCTGTCAAGACGATGAACTTCAACAATCATGGCGGCGGTTTTTTTTTAAAATTTCTGGAACGCGCGATTTGATGCGTCGTTAAATAGGGTAGCTTATCGCTAACTAAAGGAGAACTTAATGCTTATGCATCTACGGCACTAACCCGCCCCCGCCACCTCGGGCAGGATAGAATCGGCCGACTATCCCCTGACGGCGCGGGACGGAATCGAATCGTTCAGACATGAAACAACCATACGGAGGGTGCGCCATGTCGATTCGTCCAGCAATACTCGCGCTCAGCATTGGCCTTTGGGGCTGTGCTGGAAGCAACACCCCGCTTCCCACCGCACCGGCAGAAACGTCACCTGGATCAACCGGAAAGTTACAGTCCATGGATATTTCCACCGGTGCCCGGTTCAAAGGAGCACTTTCCAAGCCTGCGGTCTTCAGTACAACTTCCGAAACGACAGCCAGAAACCACGGAACCAACCACGCGCCAACTTTCAATGGTTCCGTCGGAAACCAGGAACTGACCCTGCTACTTCCAAGGGGCCCGTCGGCTCTGCTACGGTTCGAAGGTGAACCGGCGACAGACCCGGACGGAGACGACGTCTCCTATCGTTTCGCGTTTGCCGTGCCCGGCCTCACCGGGATTCAGACACTTTCGGAGACCCTGTTGCACGTCACGCGGGAAGGTAACAGCTTCGCGTTCCACGGAAACGGGGAAGTAACGCCAGGTCAGTTTACCCCTGTTTACGGGGAGGTCGCCAAGATCCCTACCCTGCTGTCGGCAATCTACGCGAGCGATGGAAATGCTGAGAGCGATCCTCAGGTTTTCAATCTGCACATGGTTTACGACGGCTCAGCTCAGTTTTCCACTCCTGCAAGATACGTCGCGGACCAGCGTTGGGAGATACCCACCCCGATCGAGTTGTACGAAGGGACAACGTCCCCTGTGAGCGACGACTTGCCCACGTGGACGGCCGTTACCGACGACTATCGGGAGTGGGGATCCGACTGGCGGCCGCCCCTTATCCGATGTGAGATTGGCTCTGCCTACTTTTCGTACACGCTTCCCGATGGCGGTGATGACAACGCCCTCGTCTCAATGTCCTCACAACAGAGGGCGACATCGGGAACCGTGTCGCTGGCGCTTAAGGACATACCTGATTTTGAGACTCCCGGTGACAGTAACGGGGACAATCAGTACCGGATACGCGTCGTCAACAGGCACAACATCCACCATCTCGGTGGAGAAGGATCCCCTACGGGGTGCTCCGGATCGGTGCTCGATCTGACCATCCGGGTCAAGGACGTGGGGGCCCCAGCCCCGCCGGAAGTCGTCTCCGCACGGTTCCGCGACGAGGACGA
This sequence comes from Candidatus Latescibacterota bacterium, assembly GCA_965219455.1. Taxonomy (GTDB): domain Bacteria; phylum Latescibacterota; class UBA2968; order UBA2968; genus JAAXHE01. The sequence continues at coordinate 75,541 of OZ244744.1, forward strand.
CACGACGGTTGACCTGGAGTGGGCGACGCCCGGCGGTTTCATCGAAAACGGGGCTCCTGTTGCATTTCCCGCAGGTTTCGAGGTGACCGACTACGACTATCGCTACCGCGCTGCGGGATCGGTCGCGTGGACCGAGGTTACGGATTCGGATCTGACGGAAACTGCCGTCACGCTGGAGAACTTGACCGAAAATGCCTACGAAATCCAGGTTCGGGCCACCAACGGGGAAGGTACCGGAGCATGGTCGTCGACCGTGGGGGCCGAGAGGATTAAGCGCACCGTTTCCTTTGGCGCATCGCGTTACGCCACGGTCGAGGGCGACCCCTCGGGGGTCGAGGTTGCGGTTTATCTGGATCCGGCGGCAGGCGCGCTACCGATCACGGTGCCCATTTCCGTGGAAGAGGAAGGCGGCGCAGGACCCGAGGACTACTCCGGAGTCCCTTCCAATCTCACCTTTGACCCCAACGAGGACATGCGGACCTTCAAGCTGATGGCCATGCAAGATGAAGACCAGAACGAAGGCACGGAAGAGACCATCCGGCTGAACTTCGGGGACCTTCCATCGAACGTGACTGAGGCAACCCCGGCTTCAGCGCAGGTAGTCCTGGAGGAACCGATACCAGAAATCGAACGGCTACGGATAATTTCCACCCCCGCGAGCGGTTCTACCTATGGCCGATGTGAGATCATTAGGATCGAGTTGGTCTTCGACATGCCCGTCGAGGTAACGGGAAGACCATTTGTGAATTTCAGACTTGACAATCCGATATGGGAGAATGCCGGCTACAAGTCCGGATCAGGCACGGAAAGGCTCGTCTTTGATTACCCGGTCAACAGGCGCGATCTGGACAGAAACGGAATATCGTTCAGGCCAAATCAGGTCTATCGGCACAAGGGGACTATCAAGTCGCTTTCCGGCGGCGGCGATGCAAATCTCGACCACGCGGGTTTGCATGACGATCCGAATCACAAAGTAAACGGGTGCCTCCGTGACGAGTAGGGAAGTTAAACGAAGGGGGATATAGAGATGCAACGCGAATTCATGGCCCGAGCAATAGAGCTCTCGGGAATCCAGATGCGGACACGGCGCGGCGGCCCTTTCGGCGCGGTCATCGTCAAGGGCGGTGAGATCATCTCGGAGGGATACAACGAGGTGATCGCAGGCAACGACCCGACGGCCCATGCGGAGGTCATGGCAATAAGGAAAGCGGGATCACGGCTCCGCGCATTCCACCTGGCCGGATGTGAAATCTATGCCAGTTGCGAGCCCTGCCCAATGTGCCTTGCCGCCATCTACCAAGCAAGGATCGAGAAGATCTATTTCGCCAACACGGCTGCAGACGCGAGGGACATCGGTTTCGATGACGACTTGGTCTACGGTGAGTTACAGTTGCCGCGGTCCGAGCGTCGGATACCCTACCGTCAACTGCTGCGAGACGAGGCGCTGGCGGTCTTTCGGGAATGGCGCAATACAGCGGACCGACCTGAGAACCAGGACACCCGCGGACATGGGCGATCAGAGGTAGCGAACGTTGCACCCCAGGTTGGATCCCAACGGGAGCGGCGCGTCTGGCTGTAGACGCGCCGCTCCTCCTGTTCGCGTTGATTTTACGGGCCATCGACCGTAGCCCCGTGGATCGGGCGGAGATGAATGCACGGACGACTCGCTCGAGGCGTTAATCGCTCCGGGGTTATCCAGGGTCCAGTGCAGGGTGACGGTGCGTGTAGAGATAGCCGATAAGACCGAGTTGGATAAGCGCGCCGGGCGCCAGCACGGGCAGGGCGCCGCGCGCCGTCCTGGACACCAGGTCCCATCCGCTCAACCTTGAATACATTTCCAATTCGAAATCCATGTTCGCGCCGGTATGAAACCAGAATCCCGCGATCCCTCCCAGCACGTAAGCCAGCATCGTGAGGCGGAACAGGCGCAGGACGACCACTCCCCTGTAACGCGCCCGCGCGGCCACCAGGACGATCCCCAGAGCCAGCAACACCAGGGGCACCTGTTGCCGCCACTCCTCGAAATGGTCCAACAGCAGCAATTCAGCGCCCAGCCCGACGCTTCCGAGGACAAAGATCAAGAGGAGACCCAGGCGGAGAGAGATGGTTCCTCGCTTCCTTCCTGCATCTGACATCATCTGGCCTTTTCAGTTTAAGGACCCAGATTTTCCAACAGCCAACCGCGGCATCAATGCTCAGCAATACTCAATCCCAGTCTCAGCGTAAATCCCTTACCCAATGCCTCCCCTTCCGCGAAGCCGTCCGTCTTGGCGCCGATTTCGAGACCAATTCTCGGCTTGTAACCGCTTGCGCCGACCTGATAGTCGATCCTGGCCCATACCCCGCCGCCCAGTCCCGATCGTCCTGCCCTCAGCCGTTCCCCACCGAGGAGAAGCGAGGGCTGATGCCAGAACTCGGCTCTCGGACTGACAGTGATTCCATTCACTGCGGCGAGATTGTCGACGGCGACACCGAATCCGCCAAATCTATGAAACGAAGGAATCCCGTAACGAAAGAAAACATTCGAGACGCGCCCGGAGTGTACAATGACATTTTCAAAGGTCACCTCCGAGCCGAACGGGGTCAACCCGAGGCGGAAGGAAGGCAGGTACCCGACCGCGCGAAGCCTGAGCATGGGCAGTTCGGACCCGGCCGATCCGTGATAGAGATAAGAAACGGCATACGCGTACATCGCCCAGAGTGCGGTGGGATTGAGCAGGCCCACCAGCGTCTGCGCACTCAGGTCTTCCAGAGTCAATCGGTCGTCTGTTTCGGAATAGCCTTCAAGAAGGTTGAGGTCCCGGAGATAATTGGCCACGTCGTTGCCCGGTCTCGGCCGGGAACCGAAACGGGTGCGCAGGATGTACCAGGTCAGATCCAGCGACGAAGGCAGGTACACCATGATTTCTCGCGATTTGACGCCGCCGCGCTGAAGCCATCTGGATCGAATGGACTCTGCAAGAATCGTATTGGCTTCAGATCCCCCTATCGAAATAACGATTCGCTCGTGTCGTGTCGTTCTTCTTTCGGGATCACGTGAGCCGTAGGCAGTGCCGCGACTGCTGCCGTAAGGAGGAAACAGACTGAGGTTGTATGAAATATCCCGGTATCCGAACTCCCTGAACCGGGCGCCATGTCCAAAGACCTCGTGTTGGATCAGGACCAGAAGGTGATCGACAATGTTGTCGACAAGAACCGTCTTGCCCAGCCGGTAAAGAATCCCGGCCGTCTTTCGGCGTTTTGTGCTTTCGTCGAACAGGCGAGGGCTGAGAATGCGATTCTCAAGGGCGTACACCACACGATGGATCGCGGCAAGGTTCTCCGCCCCTATCTGAGACGACCGCGTCGCGTCGATCCCCACCTGATACCGGGCTTGCGGCATCGCCTTGGCAGTCGGAAAGAGAATCAGGATCAACAGCAGCCGGTAAACACAACGAGAGTGTGGCTTCGGCAGGAAACGCACGTTCCGGGCCTTCACGACTTCAATTTGTTCCAGGGACACAGTGTGACCTTCACGTCGTCACAACCAAAGGTCAAGTCACGCCATACAACGCGAAGGAAAAATTCGGCGCCGGATCGACCAGGCCGGATCTCTCGTTCAGGTAAAGGCGTTTTTGTGCGCCGGCCGGGAAATTCTCCATTTCGGCAAAGCCGAATCCGGACATCACGCCTTTCAGTTCCTCCGGCGTGAACGTGGATATCATCGGCTCTCCCCGGCGAGCCACGAAGCGGTCCAGTTTGTCGGCGAATTGCCGACTCTCCTCCGGAACGAGATGCCCGGCAAGCTTATAGTCGAAAACAATACGGCTGCCCGGTGCTGCGATGCCCGCAATACGACCAAGAGTCTCGCGTATCGCGTCTTTCGTGAGATAGTAGGTCGTTCCCAGCCACGAAAAAAAAGACGGTGTGAGAGGATCGAAACCGGTCCGGGCAAGCGCCTCGTCGAGATTGTCGGTTTCAAAATCAATGGGTGCGAAGATCAGATTGGATGGAATCACGCCATTGACTCTCAGCACCTTTTCACGTTTCATTTCCTGGGTTGCCGGATGATCTAGCTCAAATATCCGCAACCTGTCCGAAAGCGCATTCTGGCGCATGGAAAAGGTATCGAGACCGGCGCCGAGGATGACATACTGCCCAACGCCCGCCCGCACGGCTTCCATAAGACGGTCTTCGGCGTACCGTGCCCGCAGGATGATTTCCGTATGTATGGGACGAAATGCCCGGAATACCGTGTGAACGACGATCCAGCTGAACATTCTGTTCCTGGCAATCACACGCCAGAAATTCGATATCATGTCAATTGCATAGGTGTCGGCGAAGATCGGCGCCTTGTACCATTGACAATGATACGCGCGTACGCAAGCCGCCAGATTCGCCGTTCTGCTCGTCCTGTGCGCCTGCGAAGACAGTCCGGACTGCTGCAAAGCCATTCGACCCCTCAACTGGTATCAATACCTTTACTTGAACCCTGTTCACTAGTGCGGCGGAAACTCCGGAGTGTGCAGGCGAGACGCCCCACATAGGAAAATAAGACCCATTCGGCAATAAATCAAGGTGCCGAACGTGGGCCGGCGCGGCGCGCTCAACGGAGTTTTCAAAGGCCGTGGTGGATAGCAGAACCCGGCACCGATCAATCAACAACCTCGGTCCCCAGGAAAAAGACAAGAAAGCGACTTGACATTCACCTCCAATTTCGTTACTATCGTATTTAACTCTATAAAATAGAGAACTCTAATTTAATGACAAAGGAGATGTTCCATGCATCCCGAACGAAGACTTGAAGAGGACATTGCTTTTGTTCGCGAGGCCGTCGAAAAACGCGATCGGATGCACTATAGATCCATCGCCATAGCCGTGCTTTGGGCGGTCATCCTCGCCACCGGTCATGCGCTAAGCGACTTTTATCCCCACTTCAGTCCCCTCTTCTGGTGCACCGCGACCCCCGTCGGATACCTGCTCAGCTTCCGGATCGCCGCGCGAGAAGCACGGACGAAGGGAGTCGCCAACCGAGGGCTCAGAGCCAGGTTCGGTTTGCACTGGGGCAGTCTGTTTGTCGTCATTTTCTTTGTCATATTCATCGCTTTGTCTCACCGTCTCGAACATTCGGTAATGAGCCAATTCATCACGCTGACTGCCGGTGTCACCTGCTTTCTGGCAGGCCTGCACCTGGACCGGCGCCTTCTTGTGCCGGGCATTGTTACCATCCTGGGCGCACCTGCCGTTGACTTTCTCGCCCCCTACCCGTGGACCATTGTCGGCCTGGCCATTGCCGCCAGTCTGGTCGTCAGCGCGATATGGATGAAGCCTCGTGACGATAACGCAATCTGAGACCACCGCCAACGGCATTGCCCAACTGGACAAACTGCTCGAACACCGGTCCCGGTTTGGCGCATGCGTGCTCCTCGCCGACGTTGACGCCCTCAACTTCAGCCGCTTGAAGCAACTGTTGAAAGAAACCGACGGCAACATGGGCGCGCACCTGCGAAAACTGGAAGACGCGGGCTATTTGCGGGTCAATAAGCGGTTCGAACACCGGAAACCGGTTTCGTGGTACAGTCTCAAAACAGAAGGACGTCTGGCACTAACTTCACATATCAAAGCACTGCAAACCGTCATCGTCGGTGCGGGAATAGAGTGATTGAATTCAGTATACAATGATCGCGAAACGACCGGTTAATGAGGCGGCAGTAGATTTACGCCGTGTCTGTGCTTCGAGAGATCACCAGACTATTTATGCCTGCGATCTGTCGCCTTTGAACACGACCCTACACGATGGAGAACTACCATGCGATGCGGAATATATGGTTTGATTGTCACCATCCTGGTCGCCACTCGGCCGGGATGGGCAATCGCACAGCAACCTCAGGAATCGCAGTATTCAAGACCTGCGATTACACCGTTCGAATCCGCCGATACGGCAGGCTCGGATCGTAATACCCTTATCGAGGGAAGATTCACACTGAGAAAGGGTGTAAGTGAGAACAATCTCGACTCAATGTACGCCGCTCGTGGGACATTCGAGCGCGCCCTGACCGACACCGTACTTTCAACATGGGGCCACTATTACGTTGGCCTCGCCGACTATCGGATCGCCAATGTTCTATTGGCACAGGATAAAAAACGTGAAGCCGACGCGTCGGTGCACCTCAAGAGAGCAGTCGAGCATCTACAGATCGCCAAACGGGCTGTTGACGACCGGGAAGAAACCAATGAAACCGCCGCGGAAGTTTGCGCATTGCTCTCAAACGTGTACGGACGACAGATTTCATTGAGTCCAATAAAGGGAATATTCCTGGGACCTAAAGCGAAAAGCGTCTTAAGGAAAGCCGAGCAACTCGCACCAGGCAATCCCCGCGTTGTTCTAAGCAGCGCAATCAGTTACCTCATGACGCCGCGGTTGGTGGGTGGGAACAAGACGAAGGCGATGGCAGGCTTCCGGCGTGCGACGAAACTCTTCGCCCGCGAGAAGCCGGCCGATCCCAACCATCCCGTCTGGGGTCATAGTGATACCTACATATGGATGGGTATCGCACATTTGGAAAGGAACGAACGGGAAGCCGCGCGGGAGGCTTTCGCAAGAACGCTCGAAATTGATCCGGACAATCGCTGGGCCAGGAAAAAGCTGTCGGGAGATCTGGCGAGGTAGAGAAGAGAGAACCAGCGCACGGGGGTCGTTTGTGGCATCTCGTACGAGCTCTCAATCCACGCACGATATCATCCTGAAGTTGTGCAAGCCAATCAATACATCGAGAAGATGATGTTGAAATTTCACTTTACGATGGCCACAAGGAAATTGTTAAGGTCCAAGATTCACACTTGTATCAATATCGTTGGTCTCGCGTTGGGTATAACCTGTTGTCTGTTAATTGCGTTTTATGTTGAGGACGAATTAAACTTCGACGGTTTCCACAGACAAGCGCACAGGATTTATCGTGTCACCAGCGAAGTGGCTCGCACGGGGATGGGGGTCACCCAATCCGCTACCACGCCCGCGCGACTCGCCCCGACCCTCCTGGCAACCTATCCCGAGATACAGACGGCTGTTCGTCTGTATCGCAAAACCTCTGTTGTCGTGCGTGACGTACGGGCGCAATTCCAGGAGGAACGCTTTTTCTACACCGATCCTGCTTTTTTTGAAGTCTTTTCATTCCAGCTCATTGATGGAAATCCGGCCGAGGTCCTGGAGGCGCCATTCTCTGTAGTCCTTACCCAATCGACAGCCAGACGGTATTTCGGAGATGAACGCCCAATAGGCGAAGTACTCAATATTGACCGAAAATTCGATTGCAAAATTACTGGCATCGTCCAGGATCCACCCAATGACTCACATATCCAGTTTGATTTCCTGGCGTCGTTCACAACTGCTGAAACGTTGGAACCGTGGATTGTTAACTGGGAGTGGCCCCCGATGTACACATATCTCCTGCTTCATCAGGGGCGTGACATAACAAAGATTCGAAACCATATGTCGGGATTTGTCGCCCGCCATCTACCTTCGCGTTTGCAAGGGCGGGTGAGTTTTGACATGCAGTCCTTGCGGCGTATACATCTGCATTCCCATCTTGAAAAAGAACTGACGCCTAACAGTGATATAACCTATGTGTATGTTTTTTCTATAATTGCCCTTTCCGTGCTGCTCATAGCCTCTACCAATTTCATTAACATGGCGACAGCCCGGTCAGCGCCACGCGCATTGGAAGTTGGCATCCACAAGGCATTTGGCGCACGCCGCAGCCAGCTTGCGAGGCAATTCTTGTGCGAATCGATACTAGTCGTGGCACTTCCAACGGCGCTTGCACTTGCACTTGTAGAATGTCTGTTGCCGACGTTTAATTCTGTTTCACAAAAGGATCTCGGATGGCGGGATCTAGGATATCTAACCGTCTTCCTCCTGTCAGCTGGTGTCACAATCGGATTGGGCGTGCTTGCAGGTATCTATCCGGCGTTGTACCTTTCCAGATTTGACCCGGCCAGGGCTGCAAGAGGCAATTCATTTTCGCTTCAACGCGGCTCTGCCCGGCTACGAAAGGGGCTGGTGATCCTGCAGTTCGCCATCTCAAGCATACTGATCATCAGTACAATGATTGTCCATAATCAGGTTGATTTCATGCGGTACGCACGACTTGGATTTGAAAGGGAAGCGTTGGCGATTGTACCCTTACGGGAGATTGACGATCAGAGGAATCACACGGTACTCAAACAAAAATGGGCTGACGTAGCCGGCGTGATTGGCGTGACAGGTTCTTCCGGGGTACCAATTAATATCGGGATTGACAGGTTCTTTATCTATCCAGACAACGTTCGAGATGATAGTCTGGAGATCGCCACTTTAACTGTGGACAGGGATTTCGTGAAGACCTACGAGATGGTTATTCGCGATGGTCGCGACTTTTCGGAACATCATTCCAGTGACGCGAACGAGGCATTCCTCGTAAATGAAGCTGCGGCCAGGAGGATAGGTTGGCCGCATCCCATCGAGGCGGAAATGACACTTCGGTACTGGAGAGATGAATGGGTTAGAAAAAAAGGTCGAGTCATTGGACTCGTGAAGGATTTCCATTACCATTCTTTGCATCGATCCATTGAGCCCATCATTTTTCACATCGATGCCATAGATGAATCTTACTATTATACCTTTTTGTCAGTACGCATTTCCAGTTCGGATGTTCGCAATGTATTGCGCTTCATGGAACAGAAATGGAAGGAATTCAACCCCAATCGCCCGTTCGAATTCTTCTTTCTGGACGAACGAATTGATCAGATGTATCGTGCCGAAGAAAGGCAGGCTGGTATCTTGACTGCGTTCGCGATGATCGCCATCTCCATCGCCTGCCTTGGGTTATTAAGCCTCGCGACGTTCGCTACTGAACAAAGGACGAAGGAAGTTGGTGTAAGAAGAGTCCTCGGTGCTTCAACTGTAGACATCGCGCTTATGCTCACAAAGGATTTCTCAATATTGGTAATCTTTGCAAATTTGCTTGCATTTCCCTTTGTTTATTTCATCGTCAAGCCGTGGCTTGAGGGTTTTCCATATCGAATCGACCTTGGAATAAACCCCTTCCTCATCGGTGGCCTGCTGAGTATTGCAATTGCTGTTGCGACTGTAACCTATCACGCCCTAAAGACCGCAACGACCAATCCAATCCAAGCGCTGCGGTACGAATAGGTAAGAGCCAGGCTTTGCAGCAAGTTGCACAAACGACAAAGACCGCGAACCGGCAATTCTCGCGGTCTTTGTCGTTATGGACCAGGAATCGGAAACACGGTTGAGGCGTCGTGGCGCTCTGACACCCCTCTACGGCCCTTTGACAAGCTCGGGGGCACTTAACCCCGGGGAGGAGGGGCTGGGTGCAGCAGGATCCGTCTGTCGTATACGATTGCGAGGCTTCCCGATAAACGTGAACCGATCCCTACGTGGATTCCCCTTCGACGAATTTGGCGATGACAAGCCCCGCCAGAAGCCATGCGATCAACGAGTCAAGGATGATTACAAGCGTATACGACGTCGAGAAGCCAAACCAGTTCCAGTAGGGGAAGTGGCTCACAAAGCCGATGGCCACACCTGCAAGCGCCACGAAGCGAACCCGTTCCCAGTAACCGAGATTCGACGTGTTGCCCAGCAGAAGAAGAACGAGCAAGGCGGAGACCGCTTGACCCACAAGGCCGACACCCATCATACGGCCCATGTTCGTATCGGCGCCGTCGGGCAATACGTTCGCGAGGGCGAATACTGCTCCTGGCTTGAGGTCTTCCTGGGCAAATGGTAAATAGTAAATTCCGGCAGTCGTCGCGTTTTCCTTGAGGACCGTTGAAACAGCCGATTCGTCTTCGAATTTGTTCGCAACCGCATTATGCCACGGCAATATCGTCCAGGAGATAAACCCCCAGGCGAACAGGACAACGGCAGACAAAACCACGGCGAGTACACAGTTCTTCACAAAGAGACCTCCTTCTGGTGGTTATCCAGGGATAAAGCACAGACGGACGCGTCGAAACCGTCCGTTTCGGGTACCTTAAGAATTCGAGATCGCGGCCGACAACAACTGCCGCCGGCGATCGCTGGCGACTTGCCACCGGATTCCGATTTTTCGCCCACTCCAACATATTGAATCAGTCGCCAACGAACTGGCGCAGTTCGAAGACGTTGCCTTCCGTGTCGCTGATGACGGCGATACGCACCGGTATGCCGCCGCCGGCCTCCCGGACGTTTCTGACTTCGCCCCCGCCAGCCACGACTTCCTTCACCGCGGCGTCGAGATCATCCACGTGGAGATTCAGCCCGGCGTGGGCGACGGCGCCCTCGCTCATCCCGGTAGACAGGATATGGAGCGCCACGATGCACCCTCCGCATTGAAGCGTACTCCACCCCGGCGATTCGAACACGGCGTCCAGTCCGATGACGTCCCGGTAAAAAGGCAGCGCCCTGTCCATATCTTTGACGTAATGGACGACCATGGGTTCTGTAGCGTTCACGCTTCTCTCCTTTCCGAAATGGTTGCCAAACCGCGTTATCGAAACACGTCTCGGCTATTCTAATCTCGCAATGCTTCAATCCCGATCTGCCTGTAACGGCTAGACGAGCAGAAGAACCCCGAATGCCAGCAGCGCCGCGTAGAGAACGCGTTGAAATCGGGCGGGAGGGATGCGCGCGCCGATGACCTGGCCCAGAACAACTGCGAGAATGATGGCCGGCACGGCCGGCAGATAGAATCCGAATACGTCCCCCGTCCACAGTCCAGCCAATCCGTGGCTCGCCACAATGAGCAGGGTCGAGGGAAAGAAGTACCCCTGCAGCGTCGCCCTGAAGTGTTCGGGCGGCCACCGCCGCAGAATCCCGTAAACAGCCACCGGCGCCGCGTTGACGTTATATGCGCCGCCGAGAATGCCGGACGTGAAACCGAACGCGTGCGCCCATCCGATATGTTCAAGCCTCGGCAGGACAGAGGTTCTCAGGTTATATAGACCGACAGCAATGAGCAGGATTCCGAGCCCGGCCTTGAAGACATCCTGGGGTGCGAATCGAAGAATCAGCAGACCGAGAGGAATTCCAAAAACCGAAGCGGCGAGCAAATGTAGCGCGGCCCTGACGTCCAGGTCCCGCCAGGATCGAACCAGAAGCAGGGCGATTGTCGTCAGCATTGTCAGGCCGACCAGGGGCGTCGCCACTTCGACATCGAGAACCGTCACGAGCATCGGCATCGCCACCAGGGCGGTTCCGAATCCGAGCGTCGAATGGACCAACGCCGCCACAAACACGATCGCGACTACCGTGAACAAGAGCATATTGATTCGCTTGGAATCGTGCAAACAACAGCAGAATTCAACGCCGATTCCTCACCTCTGGAAAATCATCTGAGGCGACGTTACGTCTCGCTGTAACTCGGGTCAGGGCTAAACTTCACCTTCACGATGAAATTTCAATTAGAATCCTTATCTTAGCTTGTTTTTTTATGCTCCAACGATCTTATCTTGACCCGTACATTCTAATTGCATTCTTGAAAGCATAACTACAAAGGGCAATCCAAACCAAACGGACAATTCCTATAGCATTTAGCCACGCCGTATTGATCCCAGACAAAACCTCCCCATATCTCTCCGCCCCAAGAGCGGCCATTAAGCCATCTGCATAAAAGAGAATCCTGATCGGACTATAAAAACAAAATTCCCAATACCCATCAAAAGAAACTCCCTCTCCCCAGAGAAAAAGAAATGGAACAGCATTGAGAACCAAATACCCCCCAACGAGCCAGATAATAGGACGAAGCCAAGACGTGTAAAATTCCGACGATACACCCCGCCATCCCAACAAGAGCCAGTCTTGCCACCCCTGCCAACTCTTGTACCACTTATCGTTTTTCACGTGTGCATAGTCAACCAAAGATATATAACTGGCAATCGTGTTTTCTTGACCTATATCTCCCCTTACATGTGCCAAATTTTTAAACTTGACGAACAAATCTCTCATATCATGAAATCTCCCAACATATCTCTTGACATAACGAGTATTCAACAACCTCTTTCCGATCTTTTCATTGCGTCCAAAAAACATCCTAAGCAAATTATATTCCTGTGCAACATCATATTTGACAAAATTACCATGTGGATCGAATTCTCTACGATTAACTACCTGATCCCACGTCAAAATATCTACCTCATTACCACCATCAAAATAGCAGCTTATTGGATACCTACATGGAAAGTGAAAATCTAAATCCAATCTTCTAATTCTATTCTCATTGAAAATCAAAGACAGCCCTTTCTTCTTATTGTTATCATTATCACCGCTTCTCTTTACAAGAACATGTGTGAAATCATTTTTATCGAAAACTACACTACTGTGATCCGGAAAAGAAAACTCACAATCCCCTGTATTCCTTACAAAACACAATGATTCTCCAAGATCGGAATCGTGAAATTCAGGTACAAACTCTATGCCAGTTTCCCAAATATTATCCATTGAAAACTGACAGTTCTCAAAACGCAAACTTGCTGCCATATCCGAAAGCCCATACCTTATCTCAGCATCATGATCCCTATGATGTTTTTCACGACCATCGGTAATGAGAATATCAAGATTCTTTACACAAAGTAACAAAACATCCCAACCTCTTTCATTATCGCTACCACTTGCCAAACTCCACTGAACGTACCCCTCTAATGTACTCCCACCGCCGTGCCTAGTCACATCTTCTGATTGTACACCCTGAAAACACAAGACACGAGACAACTCTTCGCACGACACATCCTTACGTTCCCCAACCGGTTTCTTATTAATAGGTAAAACCCGGCCAATCAGACGTTTCAACATCTCACAACACCCCGAAAAGGAATCCCGGCGAACGACCCCTTTATGATGATTCGCCGAACCAAAATCCCTATCCCGTAGCTGGACTTCGCGCTGTTTAGCGACAACAAAACAAGTGGCAATGAATGTCCGAGCCTGTTGTTTTCCGCCATAAGAGGTTTTTGTTTGAAGAGTACCTGCCGCGGGGATTTGGAGATGCGATGGAGCGAATCATTGGCAGTCAGGGTTCGACCTACCTCGAGAACCCGTGGGACACGGTTTGTGCTGTTGGCCTGGACGCAGAATACATCTGGCTTTGCCATGTCTTCACGTAACTATCACTTTGACTTGCTCCGGTACTCGCGAAGTCGTGTACAGTCAACCAGCCGGTCAATTGTATTCGCTGTAAATACCTTCCCCCTCGTCGCAAGGATCATCTTCTTCATGTCTTCCCTGCGGACCCCGAAGCCGCGACCGCCAATACAGGCGACAACCTGGAATCTCGGGTTTTTTCTCGTACGACCGGAAAGACTCAATTCACCCAGATGTTGAATCCTCGTAACTTTATCGCGTGCTGTCCCGTCATCTTCCGTTATTTTCGCCTCGATGATAATCTGAGGGTTGAATTCGCTCGGTACCATAAAGTCCGGTGTCTGGTCAAATCCCTCGATTCGTTCAGCGCGTTTCGTCTTACGGTAGCTGACCCCGGTCCTTACGAGCTCATCTTCAATCGCTGACTCCAGACTATCTCCTATAAGTTCACTCACCGAGTCACGATGACCGGCAAATGGCCTTCCCAGGAATCGTTCGTACAGCAACATAGCATAAGGGACACCAATCCTCGCAAGGTTCTGGATGCTATCGACGCCGCGACTCGTGTCGGCCTTGTCCAAGCGATGCAATTGGTCGCTCGGCACGTCCGGGACACCATGTACCAATAGCTGACAAGCTGCATTGACCATTGCTTGGAGCCGTACTAAGCTCTTTTGACCTGGGTTCAGTTCGTTCTCTGGTGCCATTCTGACCTTACGGTCAATCGAACGAGCGAATCCCTGGCTTACCGTGACACCGGTTCTCTGTGTGGTGACATAACCCCATTCAGGTGGGGTAAATCCAAGCATCGAACGCAAAACAACAATTGAAATCGGTTTGGAAAACACAACCGGAAGCAACTCCTCAGGTTCAAAACTAGAGAAACTTTCGGTCGCAGCTTTCAAAGATTCGTACCCTCGCTCGAACACCGAATATTCAACAAAACCGACCCCTTTGGGAAGAACGATGAATTCTGACTCGAGGCTTGCAAATACGGCATCAACATAGCTGTCTGGGTCTGCGACAACCACATCAAAGGGGACTTCAAAAGGGAACTTCGGCATACTCAACTCCATACTCCACATTTTTCTCGCGCGTGGCGAACAAGGGGAGGTTCTCTGCAGGCCCGCCGTGCTGCAAGCAGGCTTCTACATCCGTCCATCCACCAAAGTCATGGATCCAATCGGCGACTCGGAGGATGCGTCTATTCGTTGGTTCGTCTTTCTGCCATCCTTGACGCAAAGACCAGATAGCCAGTCGGATGAGATGTCCATATGCTACACATCTGATGTCACCGTCAGTTGGTCTTACGTTTCCGTTCCGTAAATGCTCCAAGTCTTTGGCAACGATGCGAGCTACTTCATCCGGGTTCCCGGCAAGCCATTTTCTTTGCATTGAACCAGTTTTTCGACAGACAAATATGGTGTCGACAATTGAGGAACCGGTCCCTCCTATATGTATTGATGCACCCATTTCCGCCGGACAGGGAAGAGACGCCGAACATGTCAATCCTGAATCTAGGATAGCAACAGCTATAGGATAATAGGCTTCTACTTTGTTGTGGTGGTAGGTAAATGCCAACGGCGAACCCAGCTTTAGTGCCTTCGACATACATTGAAAAACGGAGGAAAGTCCGTCCGTAAAATGACTAATGCCCCGTCCCATGTCGACATTGCAGGTCAATTCATTTGGTGTGCGAGTCGACGAGACTTTGAATGCTTCTAGATCTCTGCCGATGAGCTTTCGCAACCAAACATAACAGAAATCCATGAGTTCTGCGTATTGCACATTGCCATAATAGGGCGGATCTGTAAAAACTGCGTCAAGTGAACCTTCAGGCAGCCTGGTAGATGCTGCGTCTCGACAAGAGATATCAATGAAGCGTGTTGATTCGGATCCGTCGTTCAGACGGCCGCCGATCCTTTCTCCTTCGACAGGTACGATTTTTTTTGATCGTCCCTGATGGATTACTTCAAACGGATGATCACAATATAATTTTGCTTTCTTAAACTTCTCGATGATGTTTGCCCATCCACCGCTACCCACACACACGTTCCGGCCTGACTCAATCATCCCAATTAAATTCGACTCGCAATGGATCAATCCGACTGGAAAACCGTGAATAGAGAATATATCCAAGGACTTCAATGCCCTTGTGTCGTAACGACACAGCATGTTTTGGTATCGGAGTAGATCAGACAGATTTGTAGCGAGAGCGTCACGGATGCGGACATCTTTGATTTTGCTGATCATTGCGGCCGATAGTTCCAGGCCAAGTAACTGCCGACTGTTGAAGAGTTCTCGATAGCGAGTGTAACCCCAACGATGCAGGCGATTAGTCTCGTCGCCACTCGGGATCTCATCGTCTGGAACATGATCATGGCGAGTCTCAGCCCAACGACGTTCAACCTCCGTAAGGCGCTCCTCATCCTGTCTATCCGGTCTCTTGAAGAATCTTCCGTTGTGGGATTTTTTGCACGCAGGACAATGATATTCCAATGCAAAAAGACGGTGCCGTGGAGGTCCAGCGTTCGGGTCAGGATACTTATTTTCGGCCCCACAAGCCGAACATGAGCACCGGTTTCGCCTCGCAGGTCCATTCAATGTCAGTTTCGTATCGCAATAAATGCAATGTCCAGGGGTTTTACGATCGCTGCATTCGATCAATTCCCGGCAGTTCGGGCAAATAAACACGTTTTTTGGATGCCTGGAATCGGTGGAGAGGAGGTAGCCGGGAAAGAGATCTATATCGCTCTGACATTGATGACACGACTTAACTTTGACCCATAGGAAGTATTTGGTATGGGCAGTGTTCGAGCCACAAAGTGTGCATTGTGTTCGATATAGATGTCCGATTTCCTTGTCTAATTTCCCTCGAAGGGATTCTGCGGCCTGAGTATATTCACGGAGATCGAGAGACTCGATTTCCTGTGTAACAATCCAGTATGACATAGGGTTTATATCGAATCCGGTGACATCACAGCCGACGCGGTTTGCCTCCAGAATTGGAATACCTCCGCCCATAAACGGATCGGCAACATGGCGGCCAGAAAGGTCGTTTGACATATAAAAGGTCTCTCGAATTGGTCTATCCAAGAACTCGGAGAGCAGTAGTCCGCGAAACAGTGTGCCCGGACGTCGAGCAAACCACTTGTGAACGGCAATAATTGGCCGGTAATTCTGCTGGATCTGCTTTTCCCTTAACGCCAGGTTCGCAATAAACGAAATATCGTAGTGCTTTTCTATCATCAGACGGCTACCCATCCTTATATTGCGAACCACCCATTTATTCTAAGGATATTCTTAGCATCTCACATTGCACTGGGCAGATAATTGAGCAGGCAAACAAAAACCGCCACCCTCGGACGACCTGAAAGCAGCGATTGCTGGAGGACGATCAGGAGAAGTCAGACCTCCATAATTTCCTCTTCCTTCCGCGCCAGCAGCTTGTCGATTTCCGCCACGAAATCGTCGGTCAGCTTCTGCACCTGTTCCTGCCCCTTCCTGGAATCGTCTTCGGGTATCTCGCCCTCTTTCTGACCGTCCTTGAACATCTCGTTGGCGTCCCGCCGGGCGTTGCGCACCGAGACCTTGCACTCTTCCGACATCTGGCGAACCACGCGTACGAGCTCCGTACGGCGCTCTTCCGTCAGATGTGGGATCGGCAGACGAATAACCGTTCCATCGCTGGATGGCGCCAGACCCAGATTCGACGCCTGTATGGCCTTTTCAATAGCCGGGATTGCGCTCTTGTCCCACGGCTGAAGAACAATCAGCCTCGGCTCCGGCACGCCAATGGTGGCCACCTGGTTCAGCGGCACTTTGGTACCGTAATACTCAGCGCGAATATTGTCCAGTAATGCGGTGTTTGCACGTCCCGTGCGAACCGTGGCTATTTCGTGTTGAAATGCTTCCACGGTTTTTTCCATCGCCTGCCTGGTCTCTGAAAGAATCTCGTCAACCATCTGATGCGTCCCTTCGTGAAGAAAGCGGACTCCTTATGATAAGGATATTCCGGACCTCAACTCCCGTGGGCCGCCCAACGGGCCAACGGGCCTGATTCGCTGCCCGGAGAACCGGACGCACTCAGCTCTCCTCCCCGAGAACAAACCGCACAAACCGTCTGATGGTTACATTTTCGCCGCACTGGGCGATCAGTTCCATTAGCATGTCCCTGACTGTCTTGTCCGGATCTTTCACAAAGGGCTGTTCCATGAGGCAAACCTCCTGGAAATACTTCTCCACTCGCCCGTCTACAATCCGGTCGAGAACCCGCTCGGGTTTGCCCTCATCCAGCGCCTGTTGCCTGAAGATCCGGCGTTCACGCTCGATGCTTGACTCATCCAGCTCGTCCCGGCTCACGGCCACGGGCGCGCTGGCGGCGATGTGCATAGCAAGATCCCGGGCAAAAGTCTGGAACTGATCCGTCCGGGCAACAAAATCGGTCTCGCTGTTGACCTCCAGCATCACGCCAAGCTTGCTACCCGTGTGGATGTACGACGTGATCAGCCCTTCTTTCGCCGCGCGGTGCGCGCGGTCTTCCGCCTTGGCAATACCGCGGGTCCGGAGAAGCTCGATGGCTTTTTCCATATCCCCGTCACTCTCGACGAGAGCCCGTTTGCAGTCCATCATCCCCACATTGGTCTTGGCCCGTAGTTCCTGAACCATCTTCGCAGAAATAGCCATTTGTTCCCCGCAGGCGTTACGCCTCTCCGTTCTTTCCTGGCTGTTATTCGTTAGACTTCGGTAATTTCGGTAATTTCCGGGCCAAGCAACTGGGGTTCGTCATCCGCCCGGTCGGGACCCTCTCGTCGTATCTTCTCACCCTCCAGTACCGCATCGGAAACCAGGCGGGTAATAAGTCCGATGGACCGGATGGCGTCGTCGTTGCCGGGAATCGGATAGTCGACGTCGTCCGGATTGCAGTTGGTGTCGACGATGGCCACAACCGGTATGTTGAGACGCCTCGCTTCGTGGACGGCGATCTTTTCCTTTTTTATATCAACCACGAAAACCAACCCCGGCAAGCGGCCCATATCCCGGATACCGCTCAAGGATCTTTCCAGTTTCTCTCGCTCACGCTCCAGCCGCAACACCTCTTTTTTGGTCAACTTCTCGTGGGTCCCGTCCGCTCCCATCTTATCGAGCGTTTCAAGGCGCCGAATGCTCTGGCGAATAGTCTGGTAATTCGTCAACATCCCGCCAAGCCAACGTTCGGTTACGTGAAACATCTCACAGCGCTTCGCTTCCTCTAAAATTACGTCTTTTGCCTGTTTCTTCGTTCCCACGAAGAGCACCGAATCGCCTCGTTGGACGGCCTGGCTGATAACCTGATAGGCTTCTTCGATCTGCTTCAGTGTTTTTTGCAGATCAATAATGTATATACCGTTGCGTTCGATAAAGATGAACTTCCTCATCTTGGGATTCCAACGGCGGGTCTGATGCCCGAAGTGGACCCCGGCCTCCAGCAACGCTTTCATTTCAACGACAGCCATACAATCCTCCTGAAACTCCGGGTTGATCCTCTGTGACCGTCAACCCGCAAACCAGTCGGAAACCGACACCCGGCCTGCGGTCGGGACACATGTGAAATAGGCGCGTCGCCAGGTGCGCAACACGCCGATAGGAAAAGACAACCGACTAACGTTTCGAAAACTGGAACCGCTTACGTGCCCCCGGGCGGCCCGGCTTTTTGCGCTCCACCTCTCGCGCGTCGCGGGTCAACAGCCCGGCCTCGCGCAGCGGCTTCTTGAGATCTTCGTTCAGGGCAAGCAGGCTGCGGGCGATACCCAGCCGTACCGCGCCGGCCTGGCCGCTCAGACCACCACCCTTGGCGCTGGCGACGATATTGTATTGCCCGATCGTCTCCGTAACCGCCAACGGCTGTTCCACGATCATCACAAGCGTCTCACGCTTCAGATAATCCAGGATCGGCCTGTCATTGATTACAATCTCTCCGGAACCCGGAAAGAGCTTCACGTTTGCCGTTGCCGACTTGCGCCGGCCTCTGGCAGAAGCAAGGATCTCTGCCAAGATCCCACCTCCTCTCGGTCAACGATTCTCCAACGATGCCTGGTGTCCCGTCCCAGAAATATGTCACCGTTCATGCGCCGATTCATCCCGTCTCGCTACGTTCCCTTCACTCGCTGCGCCCGTTCTGGTCCCGTCTCTTCAGGGCGCTGACGTCAACTGATTGGGTTTTTGATTCAAGCTGACGGCTGAGAGCTGATAGCTGTTTTTACTGCTTCTGGTCGGCCGAATTTTGGCAATCTATTTCAGGGACAGAACACTGGATACGGCGGATTTCACATCAGTTCAATCGCTTCGGGGACCTGACTCTGATGGGGATGATCGGGACCCGCGTAGATCCGGACCTTTTTCATCATTCGGCGCCCCAGTTTCGTACGCGGCAACATCCCTCGAATGGCGTGCTCCAGCACAAACTCCGGTTGCGTTTCGAGCGCCCGCCTGAGGGTTTTGGTTTTCAGGCCGCCTGGATATCCGCTATAGCGCTTATAAACCTTCTGTTCGGGTTTATTGGCGCCCTTGACAACGAGCTTGTCGGTGTTTACCACAACGACGTGATCGCCGGTATCCAGGTGCGGCGTATAAATTGGTTTGTGTTTGCCCATGAGAATCCGGGCCACCTCGCTTGCAAAGCGACCCAGTACTTTACCCTCCGCATCAGCCAGAAGCCATCTGCGTTCAACGTCGCACGCTTTAGCGCTTGGCGTATTCATAAATCCACACGGCGTCCGCTTAGACGCCGCGTTCGAACTCACCTCCTCTCCAAGCCGGTTCCACGAAATGTTAAGCCTCAAAAGATATAGAGCGCGTGTGACTTTGTCAAGCACAAACCCTTATGGGACAGAAAAATGCGCCGCGATTCGGGAGCCGGTTGTCCGACCACATCCCATCACGGCGCAATTCTCGAGACGGCCTCCATCTCACGGCGCCCCGAACACATAGCCGGGGCCCGTCGGAAAGACGGATCGCCTGTCTTTCGATGGCTGTTTAGATTCGCCAGGCGCGTTACCAGACGAGATGTTCTCCCGCACCCGGCAGCGCACCTAACTACAGCCACCTCCACTGGTCATTTCGCTCATTTGACCACCTCCTTTCTGTGTAAGCAAAAATATACGCCACCGGATCGCGGAAGTCAAAGGCTTTCTCCAGCCGGGTCAGGTCCGTGGATCCAGCGCATCCCGCAGTCCATCTCCGAGCAGGTTAAACGCCATTACGGACGAAAATATCGCCAGGCCCGGAAAGGTTAATACCCACGGCGCCCGCAGTACCAGTTCCCGTCCACCGGTCAACATCGCACCCCACTCAGGCGTCGGCGGCTGCGCGCCCAATCCCAGGAAGCTCAGTCCCGCCGCATCGAGTATGGCGGTAGCCAGACCCAACGTGGACTGTACAATCAAAGGCGTGAGGCAGTTCGGGAGAACAGAAAAAAACAGGATCTGAAAATCACGCGCACCAAGCGCTCGCACCGCCTGCACGTAATCCTGTCCGCGGACGGCCAGCGCTGAAGCCCGCACCAGACGGGCGTACTGGGGCACCGCCACGATTCCGACCGCCAGCATCGCATTTTCCAACCCCGGTCCCAGGATGGCTACAATGGCTATGGCCAGAAGGATGCTGGGAAATGCGAGCATCAGATCCATTGCCCGCATTAACGCCTGATCCAGCGCGCCGCCCCAGTACCCCGACACGAGCCCGATCGGTACGCCCACGATCAGCGCGATCAGTACTGCTGAAACGCCCACCCGAAGCGAAATCCGCGCGCCGTGGATGACGCGGCTCAGAACATCCCTGCCAAAATCATCCGTACCGAACGGATAGGTCAGCGACGGTGGTTTGAGGCGTTCATACAAGTTCTGCGCAAACGGATCATGCGGCGCCGCCAGGGGCGCGGCGATGGCCAGCAACAGGAACCCCAACAGGAGGATACCGCCGGCGGCTGCCAGTCGGTTCTTCAGGAGGCGTTTCCAGAACAGCCCGCCCCAACCGGCAGCTTGCAGGACCTGTGAAGCCTCGGATTCCACGGTTGATCCCGGATGTGGATGAAATAGCGGGTTTACGTTTCGTTCTGGTGTCTGATTCGCGGGTCCAGCCACGCGTACATCACGTCGGCAACGAGATTGATAAGCGCAAACGTCAGCGCAACCAGCAGTACCCCTCCCTGAACGGCCCGGAAGTCCCTTGAATATACCGCTAGCAGAAGCCACCGCCCCACGCCCGGCCATGCGAATATCGTTTCCGTAATTACCGCTCCGCCGAGCAGGAATCCGAACTGCAGACTGATTACCGTCAGCACGGGAATAAACGCATTTTTCAAGGCGTGTCGGAAGATTACGACCCACTCCGAAAGCCCCTTTGCCCAGGCCGTACGCACATAGTCCTCCTTGAGCACGTCCAGAAGGCTGGATCGCGTCATGCGCGCAATCACCGCCATCGGCACGGTGGCCAGGGTAAGACCGGGCAACACGAGATGCCAGGCGGCGTCGCCAAAGGCCGGCCAATCCCAGGCAAGCAGGCTGTCAATCAGATAGAGACCGGTCACTTCCGGAATAAACAGGTGGGTGCTGAGCCGTCCGGATACGGGAAATAACCCGAGAAACACCGACATCAGCAGAATAACCATTAAGCCCAGCCAGAAAATGGGCATCGAGAGCCCGGCAAGGGAAACCGTCATGCCGAGATAGTCCACCACGGAACCCTTGCGGGACGCCGAAACCACGCCGGCGAATATTCCGACTCCGCAGGCAAGCAGCATGCTCATCAATGTGAGTTCAAGTGTCGCGGGGAACCTGGCCAGCAACTCGGAGGAAACTTTCGCGTGGGACTTGAAGGAACGCCCCAGGTCGCCCTGCAGCAAACCCCACAGGTACAGGCCGAGCTGTACATGCAGTTCCTGATCCAACCCCAGTTGCTTTCGCAGCTCCGCCACCTGTTCCGCGTTGGCGCGTTCACCAAGCATCACCTGCGCCGGATCGCCAGGAACGAAATGAACCATCAGAAACACCAGAACCACGATTCCCAGCAGCATGGGGACGAGTAGAAGCAAACGTTTCAGGATAAAGACGCCCATGATGGGTATCGCCTCGAAATTAACGGGAAGATGCCAATTCATCCAGGATCGAATGGCGCTTTCAATCCGTTTCCGCGATTCGCACGTTCTGGAACCACTTGCTACCGGTTGGATGCAGAGCAAAACCGCTTACCGTCTTCTTGAACGCAGCGGTCTGCGCCGCGTGCACGAGGGGCACCCAGGGCGCATCGTGGAACACGATCTCCTGCGCCTTTCGGTAAAGCCCGGTCCTCACGGCGATGTCCACTTCCCTTTGCGCCTGCAACAGCACGTCGTGCAGTTCGTCGCTGCGGTAGAACGCGATATTGTTGGCGGGATGTCGAGTCGCGCTCTTATCCAGCAGGACGTACAGAAAATTATCCGGGTCGCCATTGTCTCCGGTCCAACCCAGTAGCGCCATATCGTGCTGACCCCTGGAAACCTTGTCCAGATAGGTTCCCCATTCGTAACTCACG
Organism: Candidatus Latescibacterota bacterium; assembly: GCA_965219455.1. GTDB lineage: Bacteria > Latescibacterota > UBA2968 > UBA2968 > JAAXHE01. The sequence goes on from OZ244744.1 coordinate 98,189, forward strand.
ATCTCGGCCTGGATACCGACCGCCTGCAGATCGGCCTGGATGGCCTGGGCTATCTTCCTGGGCTGCGGCATGTACGGGCGCGGCACCGGCATAGCCCACAGCGTGGTCTTGAATCCATCCGTATAACCGGCTTCGGCCAGAAGCTCGCGGGCCAGTTCGGGATCGTAGGCGTATCCTTCAATGCCTTCGTGATAGCTCCACATCGACGGTGGAATCGGATTGACCGCAGGCAACGCCAGACCTTGATACAGATTGTCCACCAGCGCCTGTTTGTGGATGGCATGGTTCACCGCCCGCCGCACCTTGATGAGGTGGAACGGCGCCCGATCCATGTTCATTGCCAGATACCCGACGTTCATTCCCGGCTGGGTCAGGAGCCGAAGGTTCGGATGCTCTTCAATATTCGGGATAAAATCGGGCACCAGATGATCCATTCCGTCGATCGAACCCTGGATGAGTGCAATCAGACGCACGGAATTCTCCGGAATGCTTCTGAAAATCAGCCGGTCGATCTGCGGCGCATCGGCCCAGTAGTCGGGATTACGCTCCAGTACCACCCGGTCATCCCGTATCCATTGCACAAACCGAAACGGGCCTGTGCCCACGGGGTTCCGTGGAAAGTCCGCTCCGTGTTTCCGCACGGCCGAGGGACTCACGATCCCACAGAAATTCATCGCGAGATTCGACAGAAACGGTGCATTTGGACGCGTCAGCGCGATGGAAACCGTATGATCGTCCACTTTCGTCACATCCCCGACGATGTCGCTCATCGACATACTGTTCCAATACTGGTACGCGCCTTCCACACGATGAAACGGATGGTCGGGCTTAAACTGCCGGGCCAGCGAAAACACCACCGCTTCCGCGTTGAACGGTGTACCATCGTGGAACCGAACGTTTTTCCTGAGTTGAAACGTCCACGTTTTCAGATCATCCGACGTCGTCCACGCCTCTGCCAGACCCGGCGCCAACTCGGTATTTCCCTGGCGGAAGGTTACAAGCGTATCATAGATGTTGTCACAGACCTTGAATGACTCGCCATCGGTCTCCAGTGCGGGATCCAGCCCCACGGTATCACCGCCCCTCCCGAACACCAGGGTTCGGGGGCGCTCAGCAACGCAGGCGGCGGCGGTCAGCAACACAAACAGAAGAAAAACACGCATCCGCATAGACGATCTCCCCAAGAAAAAGCGGCCGGAAGGCCGTATGACACACCCTGCTGACCGCTGACGTCGGACATCCGTTTGCTACTCGGCGAACGCCGCGTCGAATGCCACAGCCGACGGCACGAAATCCACGCTGTTCACAAACGCACACGCCTCTGCCGCCCCGTGTTCCCGGTCCATTCCGGAATCCTCCCACTCCACGGACAGGGGGCCGCCATAACCAACGCCGTTCAACGCGCGAATGATTTCTTCAAAGTCCACGCTGCCCCGGCCCAGGGACCGGAAATCCCAGGAACGATCCGTGTCGCCAAACTCGGTGTGCCCGCCAAAAATTCCAGCTCGCGTGGGCAGTGGCGAGAGATACGCGTCTTTCATGTGGACATGGTAGATGCGTTCCTTAAACTCACGTATAAACGCCACGTAATCCACATTCTGGTAAACCAGATGGCTGGGATCGTAATTGAAACCGAACTCGCTTCTGCCCCCCAGCGCCGCGACCGCCCGTGCGGCGGAGGCGCTATCGAACGCGATTTCCGTTGGATGCACTTCCAGGGCAAACCGAACGTCGCTCTTTCCGAACGTATCCAGAATGGGATTCCATCGATCCGCGAAATCCCTGAAACCGGCATCGATCGCAACCGGAGACACCGGCGGAAACGAATACAGCAGATGCCAGATGGACGACCCGGTAAAGCCGTTGACGACGCTTACGCCAAGCGCCCTGGCCGCCTCGGCCGATGTCATCATATCCTCGGCCGCCCGGCGTTTCACCTCTTCCGGTTTCCCATTCCCCCACACGTGAGGGGGCAGAATCGCACGATGACGTTCGTCTATATTGTCGCAAACCGCTTGTCCGACGAGATGATTGCTGATCGCCCAGAACTTCAGCCCGTGCTTTTCCAGAATCTCGTGCCGACTCCGGCAATAGCCATCGCTGGAGGCAGCCTCGCGGACGTCCAGATGGTCTCCCCAGCACGCCAGCTCCAACCCGTCGTACCCGAACTCCGCGGCTTTCTCTGCCATCACATCCAGGGTAAGATCCGCCCATTGTCCGGTAAACAACGTACAGGGCCTCGCCATAACCTTTACTCCTTCCAAATGCCCACAGCTTCCGCCTGTCGCGCGAACCGCGCAGCCGGCTGCCGGGGATTACACTTCCGGGACCTCCTGCCACCGGTCCGATCTCGCCGAATCGCTGGCCGCCTCGAGCACGGCCTGAACCCGTGCGCCTTCCTTGAAATTCGGTGACGCCTCCCGGTCGTTGGCGATCGCTTCGAAAAAATCCTTGATCTCATGCACAAATGAATGCTCCCACCCGACGATGTGGCCCGGCGGCCACCATGCCGATATGTACGGATGTACGCCTTCGTTCACGATGATCTCACGGAATCCCTGTATGTGCCCCTCATCCTCGCGGGAATAGAATTGCAGTTCGTTCATCTTTTCCAGGTTGAACGCGAGACTGCCTTTGCTTCCGTTAATTTCAAACCGGTTGTGATTGCGCCTGCCCGCCGCAAACCGGGTGGCCTCGAACGATCCCAGGGCACCGCTATTGAATCGTGCAAGGAACAGGGTTGCATCATCTACCGTGACCGATCCCATCTGTTTGGATTTTCCGCCCGTCGCGCCCAGCGACGAATCGATCGATTCCGCCAACGGGCGTTCCTTGATGAACGTCGTGTCGGCGGCGACGACAGAACGAATATCTCCCACGAGATGCAGCGCCAGGTCGATTATGTGCGCATTCAGATCCCCGTGCGGCCCGGAGCCCGCCTTGTCCTTCTCGAAACGCCAAACCATCGGGAAATCAGGGTCGACAATCCAGTCCTGCAGATACACTGCGCGCCAGTGATAAATCTGACCGATTCGCCCCTCTTCAATCAACTGTTTGGCCAGGGCAACCGCAGGTACACGCCGGTAATTGTACGCGACCATTGTTTTCCCGTCGGACGCTTCGGATGCCCTCAACATCGTCTGCGCCTCCCGGAGATTATTCGCAAGCGGCTTTTCGCAGATAACATGCTTGCCGGCTTCCAGTGCGGCAATCGCCATCGGCATATGCAGATTCCCCGGCGTGCAGATATCGATCACGTCAATATCATCCCGCGCAACCACGTCCTCCCAATTCGTATTCCACTCCTCCCATCCGAACGTCCGTGCCGCCGCCGCCACGTTGTCTCTGTTCGAACCACAGATCACCTTCATAACCGGCTCGACGCCCGTATCCGGGAAAAACATCGATACCTTCCGGAACGCATTGCTGTGGGCCTTGCCCATAAACGAATAGCCCAACAGCCCGATATTCAATCGCGTGGCCATAAAATCCCCCTTGTCCCATTCCGATGCCGAATCCGTATCAGAAGCGGATTCAATATATGATTCTACAACACCGTGTCAACGCCTATCCAACTTCGAAAATTTGGATTCACAGACGCTGAAAAGCGGACTTCGGACGGCGTTCGACGGAAAATCCTCCGCCATATTCGTGTGAAATGTCGCCTGACGTTTTTCGAGTCAAGTCTTACTCAATCGGTCGTGTAACCGATGCAATACAGATGCGTCGCCGTCCGAATGAAAAGCTGCGATCCGGAAGACACGGGCGATGACAACGTGTACGTGCCGTCCAGTTCATTGGTAGCCAGAACCTCGAATTTCGGCCCGGCGGCCAGGACGGTCGTCACAGCATATTCATTCAACAGAAACAGCTTGCCATCAGCCAGATGAGGTGACGCGCTAACAACGCCCTGTGCCGTTCTCTCGGCCCCCCACACAACGGCACCGGTCTTTGCGTCGAGACAGGTTGCAAGACCGCGATCGTCGACCATGTAAAAGTACTTCCCGTCACAGGCTGGCGTGGGCACATCCGGCGAGCCGGCACCCTCCCACTTCCACACCACGTTGTCGGAAATATCGCCCGTGCCGCCGGCAGCCAGCGCCAGCAAGGGCCGTCGGCGGGTCGGCGCATAAATCATCTCGCCGACCACCACGGGAGACGCCACGATCCGATAATTACCCCTCCGTTCCGGATTCAATCCCTCAGCCCGCCAGATTTCGCGCCCCGTTTCCGGATCGTGCCCGGTCACACAATCCCCGCCCGTAATCACAATCTGAGTTTTGCCGCCTTGCTTCAGCAGCGCGGGGGTCGTGTACGAATCGGGAGACTCCCACACGGCATCCGTCGCGCGCGCCTCGCGCCAGACTTCCTTTCCGTTCGCGTCGTCCAACGCGACGATATACGAGGGTTCATCCGTGCGCATTCCGTGAAACACCTGCAGGATGAGCTTGTTATCGTACAGAATCGGTGACGACGCGTACCCGAAATTCAGACCGAAGTCGCCGTAGTCCTTTTGAAGACTGTGCGTCCACACCGCCTTCCCATCCATGTCCAGGCACGTGACAACCCCATTGCCCGTAACCACCCACACGTGCGCGCCGTCCGTTACGGGCGAAGGCGACGAGTTGTTGTGTTTGCGCCAAAGAACGTTGCCCTCATCCAATTTGTAACGCCAGCGTTCAACGCCGTCTTGTTTTGACAGACACAGGACAAATATCTCCGGCCCACCCGGTTCCCGTTCCTCCGGCCTTTGCGCAGGCGACGGCGAAGTCAGAAAAATGCGATCTTTCCAGATAACGGGCGTGCTACCGCTCCACGAGGGTAATTCGGTCTTCCAGATGATATTTTCCTCAAGGCTCCACGACGCGGGGAGATTCGTGGCCGAGCTAACCCCGTTTTGCTGCGGCCCGCGCCACTGCGGCCAGTTATCGGCGTGAATGCCGAGCGGGAAAAGTGCCAAAATACAAACCACGCGTGTAATTTGACCAACCATGGAATTTTCTCCTCAAGAGTGAGACATTCACTTTGTTTTTCATCAAATTTGACAGATATTACCTTCTGATGGTTCCCGCGTTCCCACAGGCGCCGCGATGGGATGGTTGCCAGGCGTTTTCAACCCGGCCTATCCTGTAGGGCAAGTGCAAATTTCAAATGAAACGGCATTGGCGTTCAATCAGCAGCGAAAGGTTCGACCGTCTCGCAGCATCCCGTGCAATCCCAAACTGAAAGGACAATACATGCAACTATTCGACGGTAATACCCTCGACGGCTGGGCAGCCACCGGCAATCCCGGCGGTTGGACCGTAGATCAGGGCTGTATCTTCTGCACCGCTGAAAACGGAAAATACCTGTATTATACGAACGACCAATTCAGGAATTTCGAACTATCGCTCGAGTTCAAACACCCGCCCGGAGCCAACAGCGGCGTATTCTTCCGCTGGACCGATCTGGATAACCCGGTGCAGACCGGTGTTGAAATCCAAATCCTGGATACGCATGGTCGCGAACCCGCAACCACCAAATGCTGCGGCGCGGTCTATGATGTACAGGCCCCCACGCACAACGCCTGCAATCCCGCGGGCGAATGGAATCACATGATCCTCTACGCCGTGGACAACATCATCCGGGTTATCTTAAACGGAGAGCAAATCACCGACATGGACCTCAGCCGCTGGACCGCCCCGGGCCGCAACCCGGACGGTACCCCCAACAAATTCGACCGGGCATACCGCGAAATGACCGAATCCGGCTACATCGGGCTTCAGGACCACAATAGCCGGATCTGGTTCCGCAACATGGAAATCGAAAAACGCTGACCCACCCGAAAAAGAAGCCAACCCGCTCGGCAGCAGGTCGGCTTGTTTAAAGATCGAATACCGCCCGCAGCCTCGAACCCCTACAACCCGTAGTGCGCGTCGATTGCCCTCTGGTATCCGTCCACCTCGCCGCGCAGCATCTCCTCCAGAGACACCTCCCGTCCCAGCAGTCCCGATTCCAGGATCGCGTAGCTCAACGCCAGGTCTATCGTCCCCTCCTCCCCGGACATGCGTACAGGCGAACCGTCATGGATAGCGCGCAGCCAGTCCAGGTTCTCCAGTGCGAATGCATCCGTGATCCCGGCGGGCATCGCTTCCGCCAGTTCCTTGTCCGGGGCCTCCCGTCGGAAACGCTCCAGGACGTCTTCCCCGGACCGATCCTCCGTGAAGATCTTTCCGTCGGACAACGCCCCCCGGCTGCCGAATACGTTGGTGCCTCCCGGCACCCCGATCTGCGTGCCTCTGGCGCTGCGTGCCACGGCCATATGCCCGATGGCTCCGTTTTCAAGCCTGAAATTCGAAAAGAACACGTCGTCGACCTGGTTCTCGACCTCATCCGCGACCCTGAGGTCGTCGTCCGACATCAACACCCTTACCGGCTCGAGAATCCGCCACACGGCCTGCACCGAATGCACCGGTCCGCAAATCGTCCGCACGCCGTTGAACAGATGCACCCCCAGATCAATGGATACCCCGCCGCCGGCACCCAGCCTCGACTGCCTCCAGGGCGTACGCGCGGCAACCACATCGGGCCGGTGAGACCGGAACCCGATCGCACCGCGGTAGACCATCTGCACGTTGCCGATCAGTCCCTGCCTGACGGCCCATCGGTTCGCGCGGACCGCCGGATTGAAGTTCACATTCTCCGCAACGCTCAACACCGTATCGGTATCGGATGCCACTTCACACATCCGCCGTGCGGCCCGGACCGAAATCGCCAACGGCTTCTCGACCGTCACATGCCTGCCGGCCTGCATCGCATCGATGGCGATGGTGTGATGGGTATCGTGCCCCGTCAGGACGCACACCGCGTCGACCGGTCCGTGTTCAAGCATATCGCGATAGTCCGTGTAAATCGCCGCTTCCTGACCGGGATGCAGATCGCTTATATAGGCGTGCGGCGCATTCAACGGGTCACCCGGCGCCTCCACCGGCGCCGGTCTGGGTCCCGGCCCTTCGCCCCGCGTTCGGAACCGGAGGGCATCCTCGGTCCTCCTCGCGCAGAGTGCTGTAACCCGGAAGAGATCCCCGTAACCGTTATCCTGCAGGATCCTGAACCCACGTAAATGCGCGTTCAGGATTCGCCCGCATCCGATCACGCCAATTCGAACTGCAGAAGACATACGCGATGTCCCTTGTTCCCGTAAAATGACGAACCCTGTGTTCCTGGCACGGAACACTAGATCCAGCCCGGCGTACCAATAGTATCCGCGATCGGGATCGCCCGTTCGAGTTCCGCATCGGTCAACGGCGGCAATTCTACGGTACGTGCGTTCTCCTCCACCTGGCGGCGGTTTTTGGCCCCGGCGATGACGCACGACACCCCCGGGTGATCCAGCACAAAACGCAGCGCTGCCTGCGCCATGGTTCGCTTCCGGTCTTGCAGGAACAGCAGCTGCGGCAGCCGCTTGAGCCCATCGACCGTCTCCGGTTTGTTGAAGCGTTCGTATCGCACGTCGTTTTCGGGGATGACGTCAGCCCCGGCGCCGAAATACCTGCCCGTCAGTTGCCCCTTTGCCAGTGGCACGCGAATCAACGTGCCGATATCCTCGGCCTTCGCCCAGTGCAGCAACCCTTCCGCCGTGCGTTCCAGCAGATTATAGCCGACCTGCAACATATGTACAGGACCCAGTGACCGAAGCCTATCGACCGCTGGCCGGCTATTGGTCGAAATCCCGTACCAACGCACCTTGCCCGCCTGTCGGAGCCTCGCGAGCGCATCCATTACCGCCGGCATCGCCCAATCGTAGGGAATGGCGTGCAACTGGTAAATGTCGATATGCTCCATTCCCAACCGTTCCAGGCTTCGCTCGCACGCCTCGGTAATCCTGTTCCGCACGGCCGACTCATCCCGCGTGCCGGAGTCAACCCCCGCGTTCGGCTGGACCTTGGATGCCACGACCCACCTGTCTCTCCGGCCTCGCAGGGCCTTTCCCACCAGGATTTCGCTGTGCCCCTCGCCATAACTCTCGGCGGAATCAATCAGATTGATCCCGAGTTCCTCGCACCGGTGAATCAGCGCAATCGACTCGGAATCCTCTGTTCCGGTCCATCCGAACCGTTTACCATCCGCCTGCCTCTGCATCCCGGATATCGGAAATGCGCCCAACCCGATTTCCGAAACCTCCAATCCGGTTTGTCCAAGCGTGCGGTATTTCATCACGTGTCCTCCAACAGCATCGCCCTTGTCTCGCCGCCGGGCGGCAGAACAACATCATGCCACGCCGCTCCCGGCTGCCTCCAGGAAAAGCTCACGTACGCGTCACCACCGTTGTTAATCCGGACGCTCCCCGCCGCCGGGCCGGGTGGGACGACCAGCGAAACCACCTGCTCCGGTAGACCGGGCTCACCGACCGACCGGCGAAATTCCACCGCGGGCATCACCGCGCCCAGGCGCTCTCGGGCGCCCAGTACCAAAGGTCCGTAGCATCCGGTCACTGCTCCGGAACCCCAGTTTCTTCCGTGGCCGGCCGCGACGGAGCAGACTGCCCCGCCCATGTCCGCATGCTCCCGTCCGCCCCTCAACACGCGTCGCGCCACCCTTAACTTCCTCGATGCCTGCCTCAGCGCCCGCGATGCAAAAGAAACATCCCCGGTGATCTGATAGGCCAACGTCAACGTGGCCGTGCAGGGCTCGCGCCCAGGCGCGATCCGGTCGATGCCGTCTACCTGCACACCCCAGTGCACCATATCCGCCCGTTTTCCGACGCCTGGAAAGACCATTCTCGGAATCTCGGGCACCATCAGCACGAGTTCACCGGCTTCCCCGTCCGGTATCCGCGCAACCATCTCGCGGATGCGGCCATCCAATGTATCGTCGCCGAATGCGCCACGGTAATATGAGACGGCAGCCGCGCCGGGATCGCAATACGGGTCGTGAAGCATGACGACAAGCCCCTCCACGATCCGAAACGCCGCGTCGCGGAAGACCTGCTCGCCTGAAAGCAGGAACAGGTCACCCAGCGCCTGAACCGCTCCGGAGGCGAGAAGGACCTCCACACCCGCCGCCGGATCGCCCTGTAAACGGTGGCTGGCGGCGCTCATCCGACGCTGCGATTCCGTGTATCCGCATTCACGGAGCGGATGCCCGTCCGGCCCCCACATCACCGGCAAATCCCCCTTCGGAGCCGCAACGATCATCTCCGCGCGACGCCGGCCGTATCGCAACGCCCAATCCAGGTACCGATCCTGTTTCAGTACCCGGTAGGCCGCCAGGGCGATATGGATAAACCGGAAATGCTCCGCCAGTTCCACCGCGTGCTCCGGATCCCGCCCCACGGCCCGCGTTCCGATGTGGTACCCGTAGAACCGATTCCGAACCCAGTCGAACCACGCCGGAATCCCCTCCACCCAGTTCCCGATATGTTCCGCCGCGTCGGCGAGCAGTGCCGCTGCCACGCGATCCTCAGGAAACAGACCCAGGTAGCGCGGGAGAAAAAGCAGAAACGGTTCGGTGCCGTGATGCGCTTCAGCTTCCGGCTCGTAACCGTGCAGACATTCCCGTTGGACCCAACCCGCAAGCTGATCCCGGAGATGCTCGAAATGTTCCACCACTGCCGGGCTGCCCGTTGCCAGAAAGTGCGGAAACCAGGCCAGGGCGTAGTTCGCTTCATCCTCTCCCCCGCCGTGCCGGCCCGGCGGATCCATGCTCCGGCTCTGCTTCAACCAGGCTTCCATCTCCTTCCGAAGGGCGACGTAATGTCGGAAACAGGTCTGCATATAGGGTCTACAATAGTGTCTGCAGGAGCAGTGTCGCCAGCCCCAGGTAAATCAGGATGCCAGCCACGTCGGCCGCACGCTGCCTGTTCAACACGCGGGCAAGCGCTTTCCTGTCCTCCAGGGCGGGGAGTTCATGGGTCAACTCCATCAATGCCATCGATACGCGCGCCGGTCTTCCCGCTCGATGGTTCGGATGTTCCGTAGCCGTTCGCCACAACGTCCTCTGTCAGGAGATGCGTTTGAGCCCCGCATCGAACGCCGACACAATTCGATCCGCTTCTTTCCGGGTCAGTATCAGGGGCGGCGCCAGAAAGAAAATGCTTTCCGGCCCGGCCATCACGTGGCTCATGCGCCCCACGATCACGCCGTGTTCCAAAATGCCCGCCTGCACGGCAGCAACCCGCGCGGCATCCACCATGGCGCCATTCTCCGCGGTAAGTTCCACGGCGATCATCAGCCCCTTGCCTCGCACGTCGCCGACGAACGGAGAATCCAGCCCTCTTAATTCGTCCAGAAGGTACGCGCCCACCTCCGCCGAATTCTCCCACAATCGTTCGGCCATCATAATGTCCAGGTTCGCCAGGGCCGCGGCGCAACAAACCGGGTGCCCGCCATAGGTGGCCACCGAGGAGAATTCACGCGCTTCGTCGGGCTCGCCCATAAACGTTTCGAACACCTCCGACGTCACCGCGCAGGCCCCGAGGGGCAAATAACCACTGGACACCCCTTTGGCCAGGGTCATCACGTCCGGAACCACACCCCAGTGCTCCGACGCGAACAGTTTGCCGGTACGGCCGAACCCCGTAATCACTTCGTCAAGAATCAAGAGCACGCCATACCGGTCACAGATCTCGCGCAGGCGGGGAAGGTACTCGTCCGGCGGGATGATCACGCCGCCGCCGCCGATTATCGGTTCGGCGATGACCGCAACTACCGTTGTCGGATCCTCCCGGACAATGACCTCTTCGATCTCGTCCACGCACGCCACGCCACAGTCGGGATAGGTCAGTTTCAACGGGCAGCGATAACAGTAGGGAGGGTCCACGTGGAAGAACCCCGGCATCAGGGGCTCGAACTTGGCCCGCCTCGCAACCTGTCCCGTCGCGGACATGGCGCCATAGGTAAACCCGTGATAACCCTGGTATCGCGCGATCACCTTGTACCGGTTCTGGCCCGGAAATTTCTGCCGGCCGTACTGCCGCGCAATCTTCAACGCCGTCTCGTTCGCCTCCGAACCGCTGTTGGAGAAAAAAAGATGGTTGAGATCCCCGGGCAGCAATTCAGCCAGCCTGGTTGCAAGCTTTGCGGCAGGCAGATTCACCTGGAGATGGGGATAGTACGAAAGCCGCAACATCTGTTCGTACACGGCCGTCGCAATCTCCTGGCGGCCGTATCCCACGTTGACGTTCCAGAGTCCCGCGTAAGCATCCAGGTACTCCCGACCCTCGGCATCCACCACTCTTGTTCCCTTCCCTCTGTGGACCACCATCAGATCCCGGTGCTCCAGAGACCGGTGCTGTACCATCGGATGCCAGACGTGCGCGCGGTCCTGCGCCCGAATTTCCTCAACATCCGGTTGATGTGTGTCCGCCATCGGCTTCCCCCGTTCTGATCGACGATATTTGGCTTGACTCCCCCGGGCCTCATATCTACTTTGCAACCTCGATTTCAGAGGCACCATCATACGCTATTCAACGACTGAAGTCAAGGTCAACCCCGGAGGTTCACGTCCGGCCCTCGCACGCAGCGGGCCGACCGTTTCCCGTGTGGAATACGTACCGCCGGGGGTCGATTGTTCCCCCTTTAAGGGTGTGCGGCAACCGACATCCCGCCGCGCCAGGTGAGCCAACGGCGGTTCCGGAAATTTTATGGTCACACCCGAACACCATACCGTCATCATCGTGGGTGGGGGCCCGGCGGGTCTGCCATTGGCCGTCGTGCTTGGCGGATGGCATCCGTATTATTGCGGCGGCGGCCTTTTCCGCGACCGATACGAGCAGGTCGACCGCTACCTTCGGAGCGTGAACGGCACGCTGCTCGGCCTCGATTTCAGAGCCGTCGTGAATGCCGGTATCCGTCCGGTGGACCTGTTTCGGCTTCTGCACCATCCGGGACAGAAGTTCCGCGGCCAGGATGAAATCGCCCTGAAATTCCGCAGACGTGAACCCGTCGACGTGTTGCTGATCACCCAGGAAGAGGTCGGCGGCGTGTGGAACAATGTACCGAAAAACATGTTCACGCTTTCTCCCGGACAGTGGATGGAATTCGCCTTCCATCCGCTCGACCGGCATTGCCGCGAACAACGGATAGATCTCGACGTCAACGCCCTGATCGCCAAACGTCATCTCATCGACTATTACCACGCCGTCCCGGGCCGCTTCGAGGTCGCCGACCACATACGCACACACGAAAGAGTTACGCGCATCCAGCCTCACGACAGGGGTTTTCTGCTCACATATAGTGAAGTCGGCACGGGAATCTCTCGTCGTTACACCTGCAAGTACCTCGTATACGCGGTGGGCCAGCGTTGCATTCTGCGAAAACTCAACGTACCGGGCGAACACCTCCCGTTCGTAACTTCAGGCTACGATCAACCCGAAAGCTATCCCGGCAAACGCATCCTTGTCGTGGGGGGAGGCCGGTCCGCCGATTGGGCGGCGACCGAGCTGCACGACGCCGGCAAACAGATCCACTACGTCATGCGCCAGCCCTTCGATCATCACTGGCGCCTCATTTCCGACAGCCGCTTCGGCCTACCCTACTACGCGCGCATCGCCGATATCATGGAAGGCCGATCCGACCGCCTGAATGCCCGCTATGAAACCCGGATCCTCGGTTTCGAGAAGGGCGTGTCCGGCGGTATTGCCACCCTTTGCCGCAATGGCAACCGCGAAACACTGGAAATCGACCACGCCATCCTTGAAATCGGCGGCATTGCGGATTACTCTCTCTTCGAGGGTTTTCCACCGCTCCCTGCAGTGGACAAATATGACAATTATCGCTTCCAGGTTCATCAATTGCCCATATATCCCCACAACTATGAATCCACAGCCGTAACAAACCTGTATCCCGGCGGTTACCTGGCCGAAGGCATCGGCCTCGTGGTGATCGGTATGCACGGCACAACCTACGCCATCGCCGGTGACATTCTTCAGAAAGAAGGGCGGCTGTAGACCACGGCCCGGGCCAACTCGGGCGTGAGCGGAATCCGGACTGCTCCCTACCCGGGCCACCCCTGAAAATATCCGTGGACATTTCACCGCACAGGCCTTATTAAAGAAGGCCAGGGACCGATTTAACGGTTGTAACAATAGTCATTGCCGGGGAGGCGTCCGTGCCCGTCACCATCCGCGACGTCAGAACCATTCTCACCCAGCCGGCCGGATCACGCCTCATCGTGGTCAAAGTCGTCACTTCCGAACCCGGTCTCTACGGCCTCGGCTGCGCCACGTTCACCCAGCGTTTCCATGCGGTCCGCACCGCCCTTGAAAAACACATCAAACCCCTTCTCATCGGACGTGACGTCGACCGCATTGAAGACATCTGGCAGATATGTATGCTCAACGGATACTGGCGCAACGGCCCCGTACTCAACAACGCGATTTCCGGCGTCGATATCGCTCTATGGGACATCAAGGGCAAGCGCGCGGGCATGCCAGTCTATCAGCTGCTGGGCGGCAGATGTCGCGAAGCCGCAGCCTGTTACGCACACGCCGACGGTCGAGACAGGAACGAAGTCCTCGACAACGTCCTGAAATTCCACGAACAGGGCTACCAGCACATTCGCGTGCAGATGGGCGGGTACGGCGGCAGGACGTCCCGCTTGCGCAAACCGGAAGGTTCGCAGGAGGGCGCGTATTATGATCCGCGGGAATACGCCCGCGGGATGCTCGACATGATCGGGCATGTCCGCGCAAACGCCGCCCCGCATATCGAACTCCTCCACGACATCCACGAACGCATGGTCCCCATAGACGCGGTCCAGTTCGCGAAGAATGCGGAACCCTTCAAGCTGTTTTTCCTGGAGGATCCGCTCGCCCCGGAAGATCTGGAATGGTTCCGAAACATCCGGCGTCAATGCGCCACGCCCATCGCCATGGGGGAACTCTTCAACCACCCGCGAGAGTGGACCCCACTCATCGAGGACCGGCTGATTGACTTTATCCGAATGCACATCAGCCAGATGGGGGGCCTTACCCCCGCCCGCAACGTGGCGATATTTGCCGGCATGTACGGCATTCGCACCGCCTGGCACGGTCCCGGCGACGTTTCGCCCGTCGGCCACGCCGCCAACCTGCACCTGGATCTCTGGGCGCCCAACTTCGGAATCCAGGAGTGGTGCCGTTTCAACGAACTCGTCTACGAGATCTTTCCGGGCACGCCTGAAGTTAGAGGCGGTTACATGTATCCCAACGACCGGCCCGGCCTCGGTATCGACATTGACGAGGACCTCGCCTCGAAGCACCCCTGTCAGGATGAGATTATCGGCTGGACGCAGGCCCGCCTGCCGGATGGCTCACCCGCCAGGCCCTGAATCCAACACCCGATACGGATCGCGATCACCGCTCCTTACCGACGGGCGGTCTCGTCCGCCGGTGATCGAAATCCATAAATTCCAACCAGGGAGGACCGAATGATAAGAATCGGAATCGTAGGCGCGGAAAACAGCCACACCGTCGCCATTTCGAAAACGTTGAACATCGACAAAAAAGTACCGGGCTGCCGCGTCACCCATGTATGGGGCGAAGCCGACCGGTACGCCAAAGACGCTCAGGATCGTGGACAGATCCCAAATATTGTCAGGAACCCCGAAGATATGATCGGTCAGGTCGACGCCGCGTGCGTGGACCATCGCGACGCGAAATACCACCTGCCGGCGGTCTGGCCGCTGATAGAAGCCGGAATCCCGGTATTTGTGGACAAACCGTTCTGTTATCGCGTCTCGGAGGGCAGGCGTTTCCTGGACCGCGCGGCGGGACTCGGGGTCCCTGTCTGCTCCTTTTCGGTGTTACCCAAACAGAAGTCCTTCAGCCAACTGAAAAAAGACATCGGTGAGTTGGGTCGGATCGTCTCCGTGGTTACGACCGGTCCGTGCGATATCAAATCCAATTGGGGCGGCGTCTTCTTCTATGGTATCCACCAGGTCGACATGGTCGTGCGGCTGCTTGACAGCGACATTACCCACGTGGATGTCAACAGGGGTAAAAAGAATCATACCGGCACGCTTTACTCCGCGAGCGGCGCCATCTCCACGCTCAATCTCTTCACCGAAGGTCACTCCGCATTCCACGTGTCTGTGATCTGCGAAAAAGGGCGCGTCGACCGCGTCATCGGCTATGACGACAATCCTTATCTGGGCGGCGCAGAAGCCTTCTGCAACATGTTTAAAACCGGCATCACCGACGAAACGCGCGAGTCGATGCTGAAGCCGGTTGCCGTACTGGAAGCGATGGAGAAATCCATCGACCAGAAAAAGAAAATCGAAGTACCGTCCATCGCATAGAGGCACGTCGGCGGGACCCGTCCGGAGTTTCTCATCGCCGCACGGGACAGCCGTGCGGAACCCCCCGGACGCAGCCGGCCCGATGATCATACCATCCCGCGTGGGCTGGCTTCAGCATCCTATCGCTTCCCTCAGCACCCTGAGGTGGTTCTCGCCGAGAATCTTGCCGACGTCGCCCTCCGAATACCCCCGCGCCAGCAGTCCCTCGGTAATTCGAGGAAATGCGGTCGCGTCGTCCAACAGGGTGCCCCCGCCGTCGAAATCCGATCCGATGCCCACGTGGTCCACGCCTGCAAGCTGCACTGCGTGGTCCACATGGTCAAGAAGTCGCATGAACGTGGGCTCTGTCGTATCGACGAAACGGGGCACAAACGTCACACCCATCGACCCGCCGTTCTTCGCGAGCGCTCTGATCTGTTCGTTGCTCAGGTTTCTTGGATGGTCGCACACCGACTTGCAGTTGCTGTGCGAAGCGATCACCGGCTTTCGGGAAACGTCCATCACGTCCCAGAATCCTGCTTCGCTGATGTGCGACACGTCCACCAGCATTCCCAGGTTGTTCATCTCCTCTACAAGCCGCACGCCGAAACGGGTCAGTCCTCCGCGGGTACGTGCCTCGGCATTTCCGTCCGCGGCCAGGCTGCTGACATCGTGCGTCAGTCCGATCGAACGTATGCCCATCCTGTGAAGCATGCGAAGCACATTCACGCTGCCTTCCACCCCGTCGCTGTTCTCGATCGCCAGCACGACCGCCAGTTTGCCGTCACGTTTTGCGCGCGAAATATCGCCGGCGGATTTCGCCAGCACGACTTCGCCGCCGTGTGCTTCCAGTTCAGAGTCGAAGAACCCCATGGCGTCCAGCGCATAGGTCAGATGGTTTTTCACGGCAAGGGTGACATCGACGGCGAAAAAAGCCGCGTCCAGGCCTCCCTTTCGCATCTTGGGAAAATCAATCTGTACCGTGGATTCCAGGGTCTGCCGGTCCAGCAGCCCCCTCAATCCGGCCACACTCGCGTTCCGACGGTCTCCGTCGGGCGGTGGGCTGCCGGAAAATCCCAGATTTCCACGGCGAATATGATTGACGATCGCATCGTTGTGCGAATCGACCACCAGAGCGCCTCGATGTACGCGTGCCGCGTCGTTCCCGTCATTCATGAAGATCTCTCCATTGAAATGCCAGATTCCGTTTTCCGTGGGTGAGTTAAAGACGAAACAGACGATCGACGTTGCTCGCAGGCCCTGCCACTGTCAGAAATAATAACGCAAAGACGCGAAATACACCGCCGGATACAGTCCGAACTCCGATTCAGGGAACTCTGAAAATCCGGATTGAGTGGAGCCGGGGCGCCCACCAATCCCGTAGAACACGCCACCGGAAACAGACGCATCCTGGAAGAATCCATACTCGAAGGCTGGCGACAGAAACGCCGACCGGTCCGCAAGGTTCCACAGCACCGGCACGCGAATCGACCAGAGCGGTGTGAGTTGCCATGCCAGTGAAGGCGCCGCATAGTGCCTGCCCAACAGATAGACTCCTGCCGTGGTATGGGTCGGATCGTTGAGCAGACTCCGATAGTCCCGGGTACTGGAAACGCCCGCGCCGTTCAGGTGATACTCGAGGGTACCATAGACCCCATTTGAGAATCGATAGTCGAGACCGGTCGAAATCCGCATGAACGACCGGCCACCCGCCGCGCGGGTCCACGCGGCCTCCAGCCATGCGCCCGCGTCCCCCAGCGACCTGGCCAGGTCCGCACCCAGGAGCAGATTATCCTGGTACATCATCGCCGTCACATAAACATCCGTTCCGTGCGTAAAGAAACGGCCGCGAACAAAGCCCGCGCCACGCTTCTTCGAGAGATCCCATCCTGGAATAACACCTGCGTCCAGTTCGCCCATCATCCCAACAGGCGCACGCAACCTGATCGCATCCACCCCCACCCGTTCTTCTTTGTCCATCACCTCGGGGGAATATGGCACGATGACATCGGTCGGATTCACCGCCCGCGCCGAACCGAATGCGACGACCTGTCTGCCAACGTAGACGTCCGCACGCGGCAGTGAAACCGTCACCGACGCGCGGTCCAGATTCTGGGTTACGGTAAACCCCCGGCCCGTGCCGTCAGTACGAGGAAACAGTCTGGTCCTGAGATCCTTCACCCGGTAACCGAAAAGCGCGGGCGCCGGCAACCGGGAGGCTTCCAATAACGGCGCACCCGGGATTCTCCCGGACAATTCGTACGCGAACTCGCCCGATAGCCCGGGACCCGGTCGCCAGAACAACTCGAAGCGAACGCGGTTCAACAATATCCGCCGGGTCTCCGGGTTCCGGATTTCCGAGTCGGGCACCGGCACCTGAACCATTGCAAAGCTCTTCACGTATCCACTCAGCCTGAGGCTGCCTTGGTCCGTCCACGCCCGCGTCGGCATCAGGACAAAGAGAATCAGGCAGCACAGGAATAACCCATTCGCCTGCGGGTGGGGCCTGCTACTACCCGCTCCGGGTAACATCCTGTACAATGCATCCATCCTTCAGCAACACCAAACGTTTCGCCCGATCCATAATCATCTGATCGTGAGAAGAAAATAAAAAAGTCATCCGCCGTCGCTCGTTTAATTCCCTCATCAGGTCCAGGAGCGCGGCGCCAGTGGCTGAATCCAGATTCGCCGTGGGTTCATCCGCGAGGATCAGATCCGGCTGCGAGACCATCGCCCGGGCGACCGCCACGCGTTGTTGCTGCCCGCCCGAGAGTTGGGGTGGGCGCCGGTCCTCCATTCCCTCCAGACCAACAGTGGCCAACATCTCCCGCACCCGTTCGCGGCGCGCGCGATGCGGCACCCCCTGCAGCAACATGACATATTCGATATTTTCGAGCACCGTCAACACCGGGATCAAATTGTACGCCTGGAATATAAACCCGATATGGTCCCTGCGAAAGTCGGACAGCGCGCGTCCGCCCATCTCGCTGATCGGTGTTCCGGCCAGCCTGACCCGGCCGATTGTGGGCGAATCCAATCCGCTCAGGATATTGAGCAACGTGGATTTGCCGGATCCCGACGGTCCCGCAATGGCAGTAAACTCACCCTGCGAAACTTTGAGATCCACAGACCTCAACGCCGATACGCGCACCTCCCCCGCGCGGTAAATCTTGCTCACGCCTTCCGCTTCTATCACCACGGAATTTCCCGTCATACTTCACTCCCAAGCCCCGCGGTTTGTATTCACTCGTACGTTTTCATCGCCTCAGCCGGATTCAGGCGGGCCGCGTAGACGGCCGGATAGACCCCGGCAACCAGCGTAAAAAGAAATACGCACACCGGAAACAGGACGAACTGCTCCACCCGCAGGACCGGATAAATCAACTCCCGCAGCGTCACGCCCGCAAACTCAATGCCGGCGTAATCGATCCCATAGATGGAATACACGGAAGTCACGACGAATCCCAGACCGCAACCAATCACAATGCTGAGCACTGAAAGCGCACCCGCCTCGAACAGAACCATCATCGCCATACGGCCTGGACGGGTGCCCACCGCGCGCAGGACACCGAACTCGAACATCCGTTCGTGAAGCGACATGAACAGGGTGTTGACAATGCCCAGTGACACCACTGCAAACAGGATGGCGCCCACAATAAACGATGAGAACCCGGTCATTTCAACCACCGCACTGAGTTGGGGCATCAGGGCCCGCCAACTCCGGGCTGCGTTTCCGTTTCGCGACAGTCGCGACCAGAAAAGGGCATCCGTTGCCTCGTTTCCGGAGGACGACTTGAAATGCAGGGCAATCTCGTGCACCTCACCAGGAAGTCCGAGTAGACGTTGCACGGTCTCGATATGCGTGAAACCCACCCCGCCGTCCAGCTCACCGACGTCAAAGTGGAAAATCCCGCCCACCCGGAACATCTCCTGGGCTAATTCGTCGGTTTCAGCCTCCGCCGCCGTCACGACCACCCGGTCGCCCACGCCGACCTCCAACGTTTTGGCCAGTTTCGACCCCAGCAGAATCTTTCGACGGTCATCTCGCTCGAGGAACGAACCTTCAACAATGACCTCGTGGATTTTGGAGAACGCCCTTTCCAGGTCGGGGTCGACGCCGTAAAGCAGCACAGTGCCCGACGTCGCCGGCGAGGCCAGCATACCGGGCGTCTGGACGCGCAACGAAATGCGTTCCACTTCGGGATCGGCCTTCAGGCGCTCCAACACACCGGGCAGCCCCCGCACGGTCCGCGACACCTCGCGGGTGCTCCTGAATCCTTCGGCGTGTACCTGGCCGTGTCCCATGAATGTATCCGTCGCAATCCGAATGATGCTTTCGGACATCCCGATCATCAGTCCGTCGGTAAAGATCAACGCCGCCAGCCCAATTCCGATGGCGAACCCGGCCAGCAACGTCCGCCGTGCGTTTCGAAAAGTATTCATCCAGGCTATTTTCATTAAAAACAACATGATGTGTTCTTTCGACGACCCATTCGGATTTTCCGAACCGATCCCGACGCGCCGTGGACCCGCAACGACGCCGAGCCATCCGCGGATGAGGGCGCCAGTCTCCGCTCAATGTGTTCGCATCGCCCGCGCGGGCGCCACTTTTGCCGCGCGGGTCGCGGGAAACAGACTCACAAGAACGGCGGTGCCGAAGGTCAGCACCGCCGGAATCCAGACCGACCGGAACGTAACCATACTGATCAGCCGATCGAAAACGTAACCGCCGTACTCCACGGGCGTCGGATAGACGATTCCATGTTTCGACAGGATGGTGTTTCCTATCAAGCCCAAAACCCCGCCAAGAAGCACGCTGAAACCAGACAGATAGACCGTCTCGCCCAGGATCAACAAAAACACGTTCGCCGGCCTCGTACCCAGCGCGCGCAGAACGCCAAATTCACGTGTACGCTCCAGAATGGCCATCAGTACGGTATTCAGGACACCGATGGCCACAATCAGATTGATGATTCCCAGAGAAATCCACATGCCCTGAACATCGGCCTGCATCGCCCGGTAAAACGTGCGTTCAACCACCTGCCACGGTGAAACGTCGAGGGAGGCATCCGCCAGGAGGCCTTCCAATTGTCCAGCGGCGTGCAACGACGCCGAAGGATCCTCAAGCACAATTGCCACTTCGTGAACGCGGCGACCCAACGCCAGGAACCGCTGCGCCTCCTCGAGGTGCATATAACAGGCCGCGCGCTGGTACGGATCGGTGCCGTCGCCCACAATGCCCACGACGCGGTAGACGTCGTTGGCTATGGACCCGTCCGCTGCCTGCCCGATCAATATTACCTCATCGCCCGTGGTTGCGTTTAACGCCTCCGACAGTCCATGGCCCAGCATCACCTCCGACCCGGAACGCCCGGTCAGAAAACGACCCGCGCTCACTTTTAATTTGAGACGGGTCGTCCGTGCTTCGCGGCCGGGCAACACGCCCACAATCCGCGCGCCCGTGGTCTTTTTGCCTGCCGCGGCGAGTACCGGAGAATACACCCGGGGCGTCCATGCTTCCACACCGTTTAATGACCCGATGATCTCCCCGACCCGATCCGGATCGCCAATAGCATTGTAAAGCGTGGGCCTGTCAAGATACCCTTTCCCGTGAACCTGGACGTGGCCGGTCCGGTCCCTGGTAAACGCCTCGATCAGACCCAGATAGGTGCCATCCGAAATCCCGATGGACAACGAGCACAGCAAAAATCCGCCCGCCATCGCCGCCAGTGTCAACACCGATCGACGACGCTGCCGGAATAGATTTCGAAACGCGATTCTGAGCACCATGGACGAATATCCGCCTCGTACTTAACTCTACAAAAACGATGAAGCCGTCAGCCTGACTCTGCGCCACTGCCGCTGACAGCGACCCGATGCAGCGCACGGAACCACCCCTCCTGCGGAAACCCGTTGTACTGCTCCCTGCTGTTCATCGGCGGCGCCGCAAATTCCGATGCGTAAACGTCTCCTTTGCCAGTTGACGATCGAATCGTGCGTCCAGATATCGAATGACCGTTCGGTATCCTTCTTTTCTCAACGGCTTCATTTCCAGCACCGCGGGCAAGGTACGCCCTCCGAAATCCCTGGGTTCCGAAAACGTCATCTCCCGCATCGGATCGCCGCGCTCGTCGAAATAAACGTACGAGAGCGGGATCAGATCGGACTTTCGTATCTCAAGTACGATCTTTCCCCAAACCGTGGGTGTCTCATCCCGCGGAATCAGCACGATTTCATAAGCCTGGTCGTTCCCGGGCTTCCCGAAAGCCGGCTGGTAATCCGCCGCGAGCGAACTCTCCTTCACCAGATCGTCATTGGTAAAATCGGAACCCATCCAGGATCCCATCATCATCGACGGCGGAACTTTAATCACTTTGTCGATCCTGGGGAAATAGTTCCACATATCTGTATTCATACGCAACGTGGAGGTGCCCGCTTCTTTTTTCGGGGCCAGAATCGTGACAAAGGTCTTGCACAACCCTTCGGTCCACATCTTCATCCGGAGGGTCCGCCGCCAGTGGGGCGTCTGGATTTCCATTTCCAATTCGGCGAAGCTGGTTTCGCTCCGGTACAACCGGTCCATACGATCCACCAGCACCTGAATATCCCGGATCTCTTCCGCATGAACGCCGGTGGAACACAGAATCAATCCGGCCAGCGCGATTGGAAGCGTTCGCAGCATCAGGTGCTCCTTTCCCTTGCGGCGTCCGTTGCCATGCCGGTCACCTGACATCCCCAACAGATCGCTATCGCTTCCAGAATGGACTTGCCACGTCCGAGAACGTAACCCGGCCGAAATCATCCGGCGCATGAAACTGCGGCTCCGGCGTAGTGCTGGCGGACCACTGGCTGAACTGCGCGTTGGTTTTTCCGCCCAGCCGGTTCAGGTTCAGGTTCCAGACGTCACCCGGCGCCGGCGGTGTGCGTTTGGCGACCCCGGCGAAATTCTCGAACGGTATGGCGGCCTCCAGGACCCAGTATGAATCGGTATCCTCGTCGTGGTTTAACGTGCCCGCGATAAACGTTGAAACCTGAAGACCTCTCGCCCGCCACCCCGTATGCACGACCTCACCGGCCCCCTTCGGATTGAACCGTTCCAGATAAATACTCAGTACATTCATCTCGATATTGAAATAAACGTGCGGCATGTCCGGATTCGGGGCCATAAACACTTCCACGCAGTCGTCATCGTAAACGGCGCTGTTTCGCTCGGTGTGATCCGCCCAGATATGGGCGTCTTCGCAGATATACGCCACGTAGAGATGGGTATCGTCCCAGAGAATCTTCGCCACCGTCTGCTCCTGTTTGCCTTCGCTGTACCAGGGAAAGACGAACGCCCCCACGTCGGGCGCAGCCACCCACGCCGGTTCGTCCAGCCGTCCGTCAACGGTTATCGGCGTTCCTGCTCGATAAATCGAATAGCTCGGCCAACCTTCGGCATGCGCTGAATCAAACGCCAGGAAAACAACAAGGAACACAATACTCGCCAGCAGAAATTCCATTACCCGACCTCCTGTCTCAATAATTCACAGTGAATCCGTACTCTCACACAACGCGCGAAGAAACGCGGCGTCCGCCATCAGCGCGGCCTCTGGGTCGTCTTCGCGGACAAACTCGACTTCCAGAAATCCGTCGAAACCCGCCGCCGCAAGTTCCAGAACCTCCGCGAACGCCCGGTCTTTAAACGCAATTGTGCAAAGCGCAGTCTTCATCCTCGCGTCTCCTCGGAAATTGACCTATAATACCCCGACCACAGCCGGATGTCAAATCGAATGGCGGTATCCGGATGCCACTCGGAGAGGCCCGGCGTCGCCCTGATTCAATGCGCTGCAGCCACGAGTCCGCGTGCGGCGTCCGGGCAATCGGTTCATCGCCGGTCGGGAACAATGGGTCGCGGAAAAAAGTCCTGTGACAGCTTGTTCCCGTGAATTCAGGATCCTGTTGACAGGACTCAGGACCTTTTGTACTTTAGCGGAAGGCAGTCGTACCGTGGCGCCGGGGCCGGTTCGCCGTCCCTTCCACACGTCCCCTTGAATACGGATTTCCGGAATCGGGTTCCCGCGCCCGATCCGCCTCCAACTTCAGGCAACATGGATATCTTGATGTATTGGATCTATCGAAAATGGGAAGGAAGGCAATGAGCCGGTTCAAATTCGGTATTCTGGAAGACGTACTGCAGTCAGACTGGTTGGATGTGTTCCCGAAAGCGAAGGCACTCGGCTACGACGGCATCGAACTGGGAATCCGGGGGAACACCTATCGCGACTCCGACCTCTGGAGCGAAGCGGGCATCGACGCCCTGGGGCAGCGCGCCGAATCGGCGGGCGTTCCCATCTTCTCCGTTTGCCTGCACACGTTCTGGCAATATTCCTTTGCCGACCCGGACGTGGCGAGCCGCTTTATGGCCAAACAGATCGTCTTCCAGGCCATTCATGCCTGTAAGGTCCTTGACATCAAAACCATACTCATTCCAGTCACCAATCCACTGGCGTTACCCCCCCGCGAAGCCGCCCATCGGTGGACCTACGAAACCCGGGCAGTTGCCTCCCAGGCGGCCGGGATGGGCATTCGGATCGGACTGGAGAACGTGGGCCGCAGCCACGTCGTCACCGGTGAACACATGAGGGAACTGATTGAAGCGGTAGACAATCCGTACGTGGGGGCCTACTTCGACGTTGGCAACGCGCAGATGCTTGGCAGCAACTCGGTCTCTGACATCCACTGCCTGGGTGATCGGATTCTGCAGGTCCACATCAAAGACCCACGAAAAGACCGTACGCCCTGTTATGTTGGCGAGGGTGACATCGACCTGGAGGGCTGTCTGAGAGCACTGGCCGAAGTGGGATACAAGGGCCCGCTCGTCTTTGAGACGCCTCCTCTGGATGACGCGGTGTCGACCGCGGAACGCAACCTCAGAACCCTGAAATCTCTGGTCGAATCGACCGTCGTGGAATCGAGCGGAAGCGCGAATTCCTGAAGGGCGACAAGAGAACGATCCATTCCAAAGTGTACGTACGCAAAAATCCCGCTACAAGCGTTACCGCCCGCGGGATTTTCTGTTTCCGAACCATCATCCTAGGTTGGATGATGCCGCTTCCTGAACGCGTAAGCCAGCCCACGAAGCACCAAGTCGGGATCAGAAAGGTGCGACGATTTGAGATAGGGTGAAAGCAACGGCGCATCTCCGCCGGTCAGGAGTACGCGCGGCGCCCCGACCACGGTGACGGTCAGCTCTTCGACCACACGATCCACGGCTCCAGCCGCCCCGAACACCACACCCGCCCGTATACACTCCGGCGTGTCCCGCCCCACCGCCGATGCCGGTGCTTCGAGTTCCACCTCGGGCAGCAAACTGGTCCCCGACGCGAGTGCGTTCACCGTGGCCTGCAGGCCCGGCGCGATCGTTCCGCCCATAAAACATCCCGCGGTTGAAACCAGGTCTACTGTCAGGGCGGTTCCCGCGTCAACCACAATGACGGGGCCGCCGACCAGCCGGAACGCCGCCGCGGCAGCCAGAAGCCGGTCGACTCCCACGGCTTCCGGCCTCTCCACATCGACATCGATTCCTGGATCGGTTCGGGCATCGGCCTCGATCAGATGGCACCCTGAAAACGTCCGGACGGCCCCACGCATAACTTTCGTCATTCCCCTGACCACCGACGAAGCGATGGCCCCGTCCAACGCCCGAATTCCGATACCCGCACCTTCCAGTACGGCGCTCAGGCGCGTCGAGTACGCGCCACTGCCCAGCCCGGGGTCGGTGCCCATGGACCAGCGGGTCCGCATGTCGCTGCCGTCGAATATGGCACAGCCGATACTGGAATTCCCGATGTCAAGCGCAAGAAACATACACGTACTCAGTAATGGCATCCGGACCGGAAACCACGTGCCAAAAAGAACGAGGATCCTCCTGTTGTCAATCGCTAAACCGTCCCTGCGCCACCCACGTCTCCAATCATGACCCTCGTGATCCCGCCATCGACACCCCGCACCAGGAGTGCGCCATCGGTTCCGACGTCCTCCGCCACGCCCTCAACGAATCCCGCGTCCGTCGTGATGCGAACCGGCTTGCCCAGCATCCGCGCTTTGCCCTTCCACAGTGTACCTATCTTCGCCTCATCCAGGCTGGCGTATACCTGCTCCAGCGCCCAAAGCACCTCGGCCAGGAGTGTCGTCCGCTCGTACACCCGACCCGTCCCGCACCGGAGGGATGTCGCGGTGTTTTGCAGACCCGATGGAAAGTCTGCCTCTTCCTGGTTCACGTTTATCCCGATGCCGAGAACGGCGAAGCGCAATCTGTCGACGCCGCCACGCGCCTCCGTAAGGATGCCCGCGAGCTTGCGGTCGTTCAGATACAGGTCGTTGGGCCATCTGACGTCGGGGCGGACTCCGGTAGAAGCCTCGACGGCGTCGGCCAGGGCGACGGCCGCGCCGAACGTAAGCATCCAGGCGCGCGAAATCGTCAGTCGGTATCGGAGAATCAGTGAAAACCAGAGTCCCACGCCAGGCGGCGAAAACCACTTTCTGCCAAGACGCCCGCGACCGGCCTCCTGATGTTCCGCGAGGACCAGGGTGCCGTGCGGCGCGCCGGCGAGAGCAGCCCGCGTGGCCAGGGCATTTGTTGAATCCAACTCCAGGAAGCACACGGGAGACCGGCCCAGGACGCGGGTCCGCAGGTGTCCGAGCAGGCCGGTCCGGAGGATTACATCCGTTTCGGTGTCCAGACTTATGCCCGCACCGGGACAATCCGAAACGGAATACCCGAGGCGCCGCATCGCGGCTATTCCGCTACGGACGTCGTCGGGCCTGCAGGCCAGCGCCGCGGCCAGATTTTCGACGGAAACCCGCTCCGCCCGTTGTTTGCCCAGCGCCTCGAGAACGCGATACGCAATGGGGGTCTCAACGCCGCCGGTACCGGTGGCTGATTCCGTGGAAAAACACGGCCGTTTCGCGCTCATCGGAACAACAGGCTCATGTCCATGGACGGCGCCGAATGCGTCAACGCGCCAACCGAGATCAGATCCACACCGGTCTCGGCCACGGCGCGAACGGTTTCGAGTGTGACGTTGCCGGATGCTTCCAGAAGGGGCCGCTCCCGTCCGAACGCCTTCGCCAGCGCCACCGCGAGGCGCGTGGTGTGCAGATCCATATTGTCCAGCATCACCCGATCCACGCCCACGGCCAGCGCGTCGTCCAATTCGCGAAGGGTTTTTACCTCCACTTCGATTATCACGCACCTCCGGTCCCGGGCCATTGCCGCCTTCACCGCGGCGACCGCCGGTCCGATACCGTCTGCAGCTTCGATGTGGTTTTCCTTGAGGAGCACCATATCGTGGAGTCCCATCCGGTGGCTTGTTCCTCCCCCGGCGACAACCGCGTACTTGTCCGGCATCCGCAGTCCGGGCGCGGTCTTCCGGGTATCCAGAATCCTGACGCCCGTCCCGGCAACGGCGGCCACGTAGGCTGCCGTTTTCGTCGCGATTCCGGACATTCGCTGCAGGAAATTCAGCGCCGTGCGTTCCGCTGTCAGGATGCCCCGGGCGAGGCCCTCAACATCCGCCAGCACATCCTCGACGTCAACGCGTGCGCCATCCGCGGTTCGGGGCGTCACCCGGATTCGTGAATCAACCCGATGAAATACCCGTTCCGCCACCGGCAGACCCGCGATCACACCCGGCGCCCGTGCAATCAACACGGCTCGAGCCCGGGTATTCTCGCGCACAGTCCAGGCGGTAGAAATGTCGCCGTCGCCCACGTCTTCCAGGATCGCCGCTTCGACAACGCGGTCGATGCCATCCCATTCCGGCAGGTTCGCCATGTCAGTCCAAATCCAGTGTCCCGTCCGGGACCCCCTTCATGCCCGCTTTCAGCCTGGTAATCTCGTCTCTATATTCGGCCGCTCTTTCGAATGCCAGTTCCGCCGCGGCCCTGGCCATTTTGTCTTCGAGATCCGCGATAACGTCCACCAGGTTGGCGCCGGCCTCGTACCCGGACGTCTCCTCCGCCGCAAGCGGCATCTCCTCCTGCCTGGCATCGGCGACCGCCGTGGCTTGCAGAATCTCATCCCTGCTCTTGTAGACCGTCTGCGGCACAACGCCCAGGCGCTCATTGTATGCCTGCTGCACCTGCCGTCTGCGGTTGGTTTCTTCGATCGCCCGCCGCATGGAGTCCGTCACCCTGTCCGCGTACAATATGACCTTGCCGGCCAGATTTCTGGCCGCCCGGCCCGCCGTCTGAATCAGCGACCGCGTCGAGCGCAGGAAGCCCTCTTTATCCGCATCCAGAATCGCGACAAGGGATACTTCAGGCAGATCCAACCCCTCGCGCAGCAGATTCACACCCACCAGAACGTCGAATTCACCCAGCCGCAACCCCCTGATGATTTCGACGCGCTCCAATGAGTCGATTTCCGAATGCATATAGCGGGCGCGTATACCCAGATCACGCATGTATTCAGCCAGGTCCTCCGACATTCTCTTGGTCAACGCGGTTACAAGCACCCGTTCTTTGCGGGCCACCCGCTCGCGTACCTCGTCGATCAGATCGTCCACCTGCCCGCGGACCGGACGCACCAGCATCTCCGGATCCAGTACCCCGGTAGGCCGGATAATCTGCTCGACCACAATGCCCTGTGTCGTTTCCAGTTCATAGTCCGCAGGTGTGGCGGACATGAAAATCGCTGTTTTCATCATGCCTTCGAATTCCTGAAAATAAAGCGGGCGATTGTCCAGCGCGGCGGGTAGCCGAAACCCGTGTTCCACCAGTGTCGTCTTTCGCGATCGATCGGCATTCCACATCCCCCGGACCTGCGGCAACGTCACATGCGACTCGTCGACGACAACCAGGAATTCCTCCGGGAAATAGTCCAGCAACACGTGGGGCGGCTGGCCGGGTTCCCGCCCGTCGATATATCTCGAGTAATTCTCGATTCCCGCGCAGTAGCCAATCTCACGCATCATCTCGATATCGTACCGCGTGCGGGTCTCCAGCCGCTGGGCTTCCAGGAGTTTTCCCTGGTTTCTGAATTCGTCAAGTTGCCTGGCCATGTCAATCTCAATCTGCTCGATCGCCCGCTCGATCCGCTCGCCGCTGGTCACGAAATGCCGCGCCGGGTAAATCGCCGCTCGTTCTCGCGTCTCCAGCACCTCCCCGGTCACCGTTTGCACCAGACTGATCGCATCCACTTCGTCACCGAAGAACTCCACGCGAACCGGATCGTCCCGTTCGGGTCGATAGATCTCCACCACATCGCCGCGAACCCGAAACGAACCCGGGCCGAAATCCACGTCGTTCCGCGTATAGTGTATGTCCACCAGCCGGCGAAGCAATTCGTCCCGGTCCAGCCTTTCCCCCCGGTCGATCATCACGTGCATACGCTCGTACTCTTCCGGATTGCCGATTCCGTAAATGCAGGATACACTGGCCACGATAATCACATCCCGGCGTTCCATCAACGCGCTTGTCGCACGCAGGCGCAGCCGGTTGATCTCATCGTTGATATCCGCTTCCTTTTCGATGAACGTATCGGTTACCGGCTTATAGGCCTCGGGCTGATAGTAGTCATAATAGGATATGAAATACTCCACTGCGTTGTCCGGAAAGAACATCTTGAATTCACCGTAAAGCTGAGCCGCCAGCGTTTTGTTGTGCGAGATCACCAGGGTTGGCATCTGTATCGCCTCGATGACCTTTGAAATCGTAAACGTCTTCCCCGTTCCAGTCGCTCCCAAAAGGGTCTGAAACCGGTCACCCCGTTGAACGCCCTCGCTCAATTCGGCGATGGCCTGGGGCTGGTCGCCCGCCGGTTCAAACGGCGCCTGGACCCGAAATCTCGTCATCATCAACCTCGCGAAAATCTCACAACTGAAAAACAGTGACCAAATGTATAGATAATTTAGAGATGGATCGATGGAAACGCAAGTACTATGCGTAAGATCCCGACTTTCGTCATGCTCGATATTCTCCTGCCTGTACGAGGCGGGATGATTCCCAACGAATACGCAAATCAGCCTCTGCCACAAAAATACGACGAATTGGCGCTTATTGTACTTTTATTTTGGGTTCAATCTGGTTAAATTTCATTGCAAGAAGACATTACGCCGTCTCATATGACGCCCGCGCGTCCGGAAAGGTCGTTTACACAGACTCACGATTAAATCGGAAAGATATGAATCGCCTCTGTCATCGCGCATTTCCGTTCTTTCTTGCCGGCGCGGTTTCCGCCTGCGGCGGCAGGAATCCTCCCGCTCCCCTGTCCCCCGCGGGAACCGGAAGCAGCGGCGAGGCCGAAAGGACCTCATCGCTGCCGGACAGGAATTTCCTGGACGTCTCCCGCTTTCCCCTGAACCATCTGATTAGCGGTAACGTCGCCAAAGACGGCATTCCCGCGCTGACAGATCCGGATTTCGTCCGCGAGGGTTCGGTCTATGCGGCCTACCTCAAGGACGAAGATCTCGTACTTGGCCTCTACCTCAACGGCATCGCCAAGGCCTATCCACACAATATTGGCTGGCACCATGAAATCATCAACGACGTCATCGGCGACCGGTACATGGTTATCACGCTATGCCCGCTCACCGGCACCGGGATGGTCTTCAACGGACAGGGCGAGGGCGACGAGCGGCTGGAACTCGGTGTATCCGGCCTGCTATTCAATAACAATCTCGTGATGTACGACCGTCGTCACGACGACACCCTGTACCCGCAGATGACCCACATAGGTATTAAGGGATTCGGTACCGAGAGGGAACTCGCACTGATGCCCGTGATCGAAACCACGTGGGGCAACTGGAAGAGGCTCTACCCGGGCACGTTGGTCGTCAGTTCCGCGTCCAGGGGAATGTACCGATCGGAACGATACGCCATGTACCCCTACGCCGGATACCGCAACCCGGAGTCGGCGCCGCTGTTCCCCCTGTTTCCGGAACCGGACGACAATCCCATCGTTTCTGATTATCCTCCGAAAGAGATGGTACTGGGCGTTCGATTCGGGTCCGTCGTCAAGGCCTATCCCTATTCGCAAATGGGCGGCGATCAAGCCGCAATCAACGATAGGATCGCAGATCACAACGTCCTTGTACTCTACGACGCCGCAGCCCGGATGGCCCTGCCTTTCAGTCGGGACGTGGGCAATCGGACACTGACCTTCGATAGAATGCCTTCGACAAACCGGCGGTTTTCCTTTATGCTGAAAGACCGTGAAACCGGCACCACCTGGAACCAGTTGGGGCAGGCATTGGCGGGGGAGCTTGAAGGCAACCAACTCTATCAGATCCCGGCACACAACGCATTCTGGTTCGCCTGGGCAACCTTCTGGCAGGACACCGGGGTTTACGCGCCCTGACCACAGTACGGGACAACACTCGGTAGCCTGAATTCAAATGGATCGGCTATTGGCTATTCTCGCTTCCCTGGTATCGATGACGCGGTTCCGGTGTACTGATCCCGACCCGTTGTCCTCTACATGACAACCGTACTCGTGAGGCCGGCCACGGTCGCCCTGCTCGTGATTGTCGCCTCCTGTACGCCCCGCAACGTAATCGCGGGCGCCTGGACGCTTCCCAGGAATCACGTGTGGTGCAAGGTTGCCTTTCTGAGCCAGACGACCCACGAAGAATACGTCGGCGCTGCCGGATCGGGAAGAGGGCCGGATCCCACACGGGTCTATAGGGAAGGAAACCGCGCCAGATATCGGTTTAACGGCAGGTACAGCTCGCGTGCCCTGTTTTTCGATCTTTTTTACGGTGCAACGGACAGATTCGACGTTGGACTGCAGGTGCCCTTTTTCCGGCAGGAATACCAGGACACGGCCCTCCTAACCGGCTTCGGGGAACCCCGAACGGCAACCGGTTTCGGAGATATCCGGGGATTCCTCAAAGTCAACCTGTCAGACCGGCGCACCGTGGGCACGTTGACATTGGGTTTCAAGGCGCCAACCGGCGAATTTGTCAACGAAGACGGTCTGATCCCCGTCGGGGAAGGGCAGTGGGATTTCGATGCCATTTTCCAATTGGGCCGATCGTTTTGGCCAATTCCGGCTTACGTTAACTCGGATGTCGGATACAGGCTTCGCCGCAAGAATGGAGAGATCGACCGGGATCCCGGCGACGAGTGGTTCTTCGTTGCGGAGGCCGGCTTCCAGGTACGCCGAATGGCGCTGGTCGGCGTAAAATTCCACGGCATCCGGGGCAAGGCAGCCACCGTCTTTAACGCCAGAATCCATACGGACATCAAAAATATCACCTATATTTCCCCGGTGATCAACATTGGGCCATTTCGCGCGTTTACTTTGGAAACCGCCTTGAACATTTCCGTTGGAGGCCAGAACTATCCAGCTGGCTGGATGGCGGTCGTTGGCCTCTCCTATAAGGGCAGTCCTTTTCCGCGTGACATCAAGTCAGCCGCGAGATAAACGATCTTTTCCGATCCACGCGCTTCGGACATTCGGGCATTGTACAACCGGCTGAATCGGCAACGCAAAGCCCTGCGTTCTGCCTGACCGTGCCGGCGACCCCTTATCAGTCCGGATTCGCGTTTTGAACCCGGAGAACAAGAGGTGTGAGATGAAGCTGTCCGAGACGCAGGTGGCGGGGTTCCGCGAAGAAGGCGTGATGGTGGTTGAGGACCTGCTTGACGCGGATGAAGTCGACGCGCTGCTTAAAAGAGCCGAATGGGTGGCCAGCGGCCGGGCGCCTCACATTTCCAGTCAACGGCTGCAGGTGGAGCCCGAGGTGAACCAGGGAATGGCGGCGGCAGACACGTATGCGGATTCACTGCGGAAGATGAGCCATCTCGCGTTCTGTGACGACGTATTCGAATCCCACGCGCGCAACCCGAAGGTTCTGGACGTGATCGAGTCCCTACTCGGTCCGGACCTCAAGCTCTATCAGGACCAGTGGTTCATGAAGCCACCCAGAATCGGCTCCAGGCAACCCTACCACCAGGATATGCCACTCGGATTTCACATCGACCCGCCCGATATGGTCACCTGCTGGGCGGCGCTGAATGACGCAACCATCGAAAACGGTTGCCTCTGGATGTTGCCCGGCACCCATCGGTTCGGGATCATTCCCACGGAGAAATGGGCGGACTATGAACGAATGTCGCTGGACGGAAGCCTGCCGGAAGAGCGGCCCATCGAGTTGAAAGCGGGCAGTTGCAGTTTTCACCATGGTCTGATTCTGCACAGCAGCAGGCCAAACCAGTCAACTCTGCGTCGTCGGGGTTATGCCACACACTACGTCAGCGCAAGGTGCCGCTTTACAGGCCCGTCAGAAAAAAGCGACGCCATGCTGGTCAGGGGCGCCTCCATTCCGGGTTGTATCTGAGGATGCGTCTATTTCAGCGACGGCAATGACGCGGAGGCCGTCGCCATTACAGGAAGGTCGTCCGCCGGCGCGCTGAACGGACACCTCATAACGAAAGGATCGACGCCATGAGACATGCAGTCATCTTTCTGGCAGCTGGAATACTGGCCTGGGGGACCCCCGCGCACGCCGACGTTTTTCCGGGAGAGGAACCCGACGAAGGAACGGGCGTGACGCTGAGTCCCGTTCGCGCGGGACGTCTGGAGGTCATCCCCATTCTGTCGGTCGGAATTTCCGACGGTTCAGTGGTCTATCAAGGCGGCGTGTCGGCAGGATATTCGTTGAGCCACATGCACCAGATAGGCGGGGCCTTTGTGGCTGGCAATCGGGCATACGATCGGTGGGGAGATCGAAGGGAAATAATAGAGACGCCGCAGCCGCCCGTGCAATCCACGGCCGGATATCCCGTGTCGGCCGAGGAAGGATTCGGCTCCTCACTGTCCGGCTTCTATCGGCTCAACATTCCGCTGAAGTTGGACAAGCGCACCTCGCCATTCCTCGAGGCATTCGCCGCCAGAGACTACTGGGGATGGGCCGGTGTAAGCGAACTGGGCGGAGGAATCGGGTTCAGGCGCGTCCTGTCCTACCGGACGGCACTCACCACCCGTTACTCTTACGTGGCCCTGTTCACCGGGGGCCAGCGCTTGAACCGGCACGTTGCGACGGTCGGGGTATCGATGTTCTTCAGGTAGGCCTAGGTAGAACGCAATACGGCCGGCCCGGTACCGCCTGTCCTGGGCCGGGCCATTTGCGGCGGGGAAAGGGCTTGCTGCGTCCGACGATTTCGTGGGCGAGCCGACGTGGTTGGAAACGGTACGCTCCGGATTCCAGGCCGATGACGAATCGACATGATTCCCTCCATTACACCGCACCCGTTCCGCCTTCTTCTGTCCCTTCTTCTGTTGAGCGTCGCTAACTGCGGAAGGGAAACGCCCACCGATTCAACCGACCCATCCGAAAATTACGGCGCCGATACCTTTAAAACCATCGTCGGAGACGACGCGGGCGGCAATTCGGACTCAAGCGGAACCCGGGCCGTCGACTTCGCGGGGCGCAATTTCCTCAACGCGCTGACGTTTCCCCACGACAAAATCGATCGCGTCTATCAACAAGACGCCACACTTGCCCTGATCGACCCGCGGTTTGTTCCCGCAGCTTCCGCCGAGGCCCGTTATCTGTCGGACAACGACCTGGTAATCGGGGTGCGTCTCAACGGCATTTCCAAAGCCTATCCCCACAAGATGGCATGGTACCATCAGATCGTCAACGACCGCATCGGAGGCCAGCCGATTGCGGTCACATTCTCGCCGTTCACAGGCAGCGGCATCGTATTCGCGGCATGGAGCGGCGGCGCGATCAACCGGCTCAAGTTTGGCGCATCCGGAGAACTCTTTAACAACAACCTGATCATGTACGATCTGAACGACGAACAGATTCGCTATCCCCAGATGACACATACCGGCATCTCAGGTGTCAGGGCCGGATGGATTCTGAATACCCCGCCCTTCGTTGAAACCACCTGGCGCTATTGGAAACAACTCTATCCCGACACGTTCGTCATCAGCAGCAACACACCTGGAGCATTTGACGTAAGCGATTATAGTGTATATCCTTATGGATTATACCGGGACCCCGAATCCGCCCCGCGGTTCCAGGTGTTTCCACGTCTTGAAGACAATCCGCTTGCGGGGCTGTTTTCGCCCAAGGAACTGACTTTCGGGGTTCGGTTTGTCGAAAAAGCAAAAGCATATCCCATGTCGACCCTGGGCGAAGAGGCGGTGATCAATGACACGCTGGCGGAAAGAAACATCGTTGTGGTATGGTATGCCGCCGAACAAATGGCTGTCGCCTTCAGCCGGGACTATGCGCAACGGACCCTGACCTTTGATAAAATTCCGTCTACGTTGCAGGCCTACCCCTTCATGTTGCGAGACCGGGAGACCCATTCCACGTGGGATTTGAAGGGCCGGGCTATTGCGGGGCCCCAGAAAGACAATGTGTTGCAACAGATCCCGGGGCACGGTGCCTTCTGGTTCGCCTGGATTACGTTCTGGCAGGACACGGAAGTTTACGGAGGATAGTCGACTCGAAACGTGGACGCTGAGCTTGTCGAAGCGCCCACGTTTCGACAAGCTCAGGGAGCGGCTCAGGGTACAGGCTTAATGATGTTCGCTGCGTGCGCTGCGGACGTTGCACCTGGCGAAACGCGCTCGGCCGGCGAATTCGGCAATCTATGTCCGGGACAGAACACTGCTTCCACGGTTCAGGCGGTCATGTACAAGGCGGCCACGACCCAGACGACGAGAAAACCCATGCCGCAGCCGGCAGCAACCTGCGGATACGAGTGCGCGCCAAGAACAATACGCGCCCACGAGACTACCAACGGCAGGGGCAGCCAGTATATGGCCGAAGGCCCGAGCAAATGATGAAGCATCGCCAACGGACCGCACACGCCCGCCGCATGCAGGCTTATCTTCCATCGTGGGTTCGTCCCGGCGGCGACAAGCCCCAACACGACATAGCTGAGCATAAACGCACTTACCGGCGGCGGCGCGTCCGTGGACCGCAGCAAGACAAATCCAACGAAGCAACTTGCGGAACTCATCAGCAGCGGCTTCCCGCGACGGGATCGAATTGAAATAAAGAACCCATCCACCTCCTTGCGCGCCACCAGGAGTCCGACATACAGCGTCGGCAAACAGGTCGCAAAGAGCAGACAGATGCTCAGCCAGCCAGCGCGATGTATCATGGGCGCCGGCGGCCGGCAAATCAACAGGATCGACATACCGGCCGCTGCGAGCGGAGGGCTAAGTACCGCCGATATTGTCCTTGCGACAACGCGCTGAGCGCAGAGACGGGTCATCGGTCTTCTGAAGGTTTCCATGTATTGTGGGCGAAATCCCGATCTAACTGTTGCCAGGCGACGCAACAATATACGAATTGAATGCTCGAAATCTCGCTATTTTATGTTCACGCGCAGCCCGGATATTGCGCCTTGACAAGGCTTACTATTTATTATATACTGCTTTAGGATAGTTTGCCGGCGTGGGAGAGTCGGTTTTTTTCGTTTCGACAACACAGAGTTCAACGGTGCCTTATGAAATTGAGAGCCGTCCTCAGCCACCAGCCCATTGACAGGCTCAGCCGGATCGCCGCGTCGACCGATCTGCCAATTCACGCCGGCGCCAACAAAACGGTCCTGATAGACCTGATGTGTCGCCATCTTTCCAACCCATCGCGGGTCCGGGAACGACTGGATTCGCTTCAGCCCGACCATCGGGAGTTTCTCGTCAATCTGGCCGCGGAGGGAGGCGAACTGCTTAAGGAAGACGCCATCGACGAGTTGGGGGCGGGATTTACCCATCGTTTCCAGACGATGCAAGACGCGGTTTCCGACCTGGGTCTGGTCTTTGAAGATGCCGAAACCCTTGGGGCGGACAATTGTCTGGTCGGTATTCCGGAACCGGTCATCAAGGCCGTTGCCGTGCCGGCGAAGGAACGGGGTCGGCTCCGCCGCCTGATGCAATCTCGATCCATCGGGCTCCTTCGCGCCTTCGCGAGCGAACTGGGCTGTCCGTACGAGGATACTCACCGCGCCTTCGTGACGCGCGCCATCCGCAACCGGCTATTGGATCCGGAGCATCTGAAAACTTTCATCCGCGCCCTGCCGGAAACAAAGAGAGCCATTCTGGATCTGGCGCTGGCCGGAGATGCCATCACGCAGGACGAAATCCTGAGTTCCCTTGGTGAAGGGGGGCTTCGAGCACTGGACGAGATGATCTGGAAAACGCCGCTGTTTTTCCATTCAACCGATCGACTCCTGACCGATACACCGCTCCTGCTGGCCTCAGACCTGAAGCCGGAAATTCAGTCCCTGGGCGACCGGATTGAGGAGACAATCGAGGAAATTGTGTTAAGCACCGGACCGAACCCCTCCCAGACTCGGGAGCAGACGTCCTGCCTGGTACCCAATCTGTGCACCCTTCTTGGCTTTATCGAGCAGCGCAGGCCGCGTGCGCTCAAACATGGCGGCGTTTCCAGAGCCCGGCTTCGAGACGTCAACAAATACTACAGGGGCCACATAGATCCGGGTTATTCTGAATTCCTCCTCCTGTTTGCGGAAACGGCCGGATTTATTCAGTCCGACGCCAGAACGTGGCGTCTTGCCGGGGACGTTGCCGACCGATTCTCAAGGGTGGTTGACATTCGAAACGCCGTGCTTACGGTCTGGCGCGAGACCGACCGATGGAATGAGTGGACCGCGGAACGTTCCGGCGCGCGGGTCCGCAACGGGATTGACACGCTGAGAGGGCTTCGCCGCGACCTGCTCGACT
Source organism: Candidatus Latescibacterota bacterium (assembly GCA_965219455.1). Lineage (GTDB taxonomy): Bacteria > Latescibacterota > UBA2968 > UBA2968 > JAAXHE01. The sequence goes on from OZ244744.1 coordinate 135,126, forward strand.
GCCTTGCCAGATGTCCTGAAGACCGCTGGATATCGTACCCGAAATTTTACACACTGCTTACGCGCCGGTCCGAAACCTTCGCCCACCTCGATGGACGTCCCCCAGCCGGGCGGGATTCTGTCGGTGGCGGCGCCGACGAACTGCTCCGGCGTATCCTCGTATCGGCTCTGACGTGGATGGGTCTGGTCAGCCTGGGAAATCCTGATGCGTTCAAAGAGCCCCTCGCACCGGACCACCAGGGTGTATTCAAACTCACCGGACCCGGCGTTGCGCTCCTCGGTGGACATGAAACAGTGAATACGCCCGGCGATACGGAGACCCGCCCCGCCGGGAAGTTTATCCTACAACCGAATCTTGAAATCCTTTCTCCACCTGACCTTTCCTTTGAGCTTTACATCCGGCTTTTTTCCATAGCGGAACTCAAGGAAGTCGACGTACTGGAAAGATTCCGGATTTCGCCCCAATCCGTCCACGTGGCAATGAGCAGGGGCTGGGATGGAGCCTCCCTCAGAGAGTTTCTTCGGACCCACAGTGCCACCGGATTGCCGGAGATGGTGGACGCCCTGATCCAGGAGTGCGAAAGTAAGCACGGTGAAATTGAAATTGCGCCAGCTTCCGGCTATCTCATTAGCGAACGCCCCGAACTGCTGGACGAACTCTTCGTACAGAAAAAAATCGCATCCCATCTAGCCGTTCGACTTTCGCCGACTGCGGCCGCCCTCAACCCGTCGACGCGCGTCGAGGAACTTCTGGATGCCCTGAACAGGCGCGGTTATATGCCGAAGATAAGCTGCAAAGAGTCAAACGACGAACAACACCAGATTGTGCTGAAAAGTTCGGAGCTGTTACAACTGACAGGATTCCTTGAAAACGCCGTACAGACCTTCGCGGCACGGTCGGTTCCACTGCCAGAGGAACTGGAACGTCTGCTGAAACGTCTCCGCAGAAGTCTTCGAAGCATTCCGGACAGCGAGTGCCGAGACGCCCAGAACGACTATTGTATGACTTTTGAATCGCTATTCAAAGGCGGGCCGTCATGCGATGGCATCCAGGCGCTTGTTCAATACCCGGGCACGAACCCCGCCACCGCCGGTGCCGACGTAAGGTGTCTCATCGGATACGCGATTGACCATCGTCTGTGCCTTGAAATCGACTATCTCGCCGAACGCAGCGACGCAACATCATCTCGTTCGATTGAACCCCTCTTCGAAGATCACGGCGTACTCTACGGCTTTTGCAGGCACCGAAAAGGCGAGCGGATGTTCCGGCTTGACAGGATTCGGAGCGCCAGGTTGACTCCCTCAATTACGGAATGATCCGAACGGGGGCTTACACGTCCTTAGCAGTCCCTTGAAGTTCGAACGGGCCCGCGAATGTGGCCGGCGCACTCCTTGACATTTCACGTCGCAGACCCTATATTGCGCGATTCATGACGGGACCTTATCCGCACCCGCGTAACAGCCGCCGCCATTTCAGGGCGATCCGCAGGCCGGTGACCAGACATCCGGGAAAACCCATATGCCGCTGAAATACTCCATTCGTGAAAATATGGCGCCGGGGAATTCCATCCTGGAAAAATTCCGTAACCTCGCGGAAATCGGCATCGAAGGCATCGAAATTACAGCCAGCAGTTCGGTGGAACACGCCGCAGAAATCCGCAACGCATCCGCGGAAACCGGCGTCACCCCCAATATCTTTTCAATCCGGGGAACGATGGGCCTTCTGGATGCACGGGTCGCGGAAAGAAGGCAGGCGTCGAACGACCTCAAAGACGCGCTCACACTCTGCGGCGACCTGGGCGGCGTCGGGGTCATATTCCCTCCGCTGATTGCAATAAAACTTCAGCATGGCCATCGTATTCCGGATCTGACTCCCTTTGCGACCACCGCGCAGCTTGAAAAAAGCCTCCTCGCCGACATCCTCACGCACGATATCGGCCCACACGCCGAAGCCTGCGGATGCAGCGTCATTATCGAACCGCTCAACCGATACGAACAGTGGTGGCCGTGCACCCTCGCGGACGGGCTCGAGATCTGCAATGCCGCCAACAGTCCCGGTGTCACCTTAATGGCTGACTTTTTTCACATGAGCATTGAAGAGTCCGATATGGCCGAAGCGATTCGCAACTGCGGCGAACGGATCACCAACGTGCATCTGGCCGACAGCAACCGAGTCCTTCCGGGCTACGGGCATACCGACTTCAGGCCTGCCCTGCAGGCACTGGAAGATATCGGCTATAAACATTTCAGTGGTTTTGAATGCGGGATCCCACGCGGGAGCGACCCCAAAGCCGAACTCAAGAAATCCATGGACTATCTCAACAGTTTACACTAGGATCCGGCCATCAATATTCACGCACATCGTGCGTTTTCTGGCCCGATATCGCCGCAACTGAAAATGTCGAACGCAACTGCCGAACTCGCCACGATAAGACCAGATATCCCCGGTAAATCCGGGGATTTGAATTTTACGCCCCTGACACCCCCAAACACACCGGAGGTCCCCAGTGGACCAGCCATCGGAAAAAAGCCTGAAGCGAATGTGGATTTATTTTAAGAAATATTGCGAGAAAACCGGCACGACCGGCCATCCCGACCGGGGCATCACCGAAGCCGTCGTCAACGGCTTGGCCGCGCACGTCGACGAATTCGGTCGTCCCCTGTGCCCATGCAACTTCTACCCCGACAAGAAAGCGGAACTCGAACGCAGCAGGGAATGGATCTGCGCCTGCGACGAGATGAAAATCTACAAGTACTGCCATTGTCTGCTCTTTGTCACCCCCGAAGGCCTGCCCGTCACCGAATACCTGCCGGAAGGACACGAAGGCAGGGAATCCTACGGCCTCGTTAAAGATCCCACCCCCGAAAAGGGCCGGGAAGCCCGCCGCCGCGCCGCTGAAAAAGAATCCGGTACTTGAGGATCGTCTCCGTATGGGCCTCATTCGGTTTCTGGCGCCGCTCGCCTGTCTTGCAGTCCTCCTTTCAGAGGTCGCCGCAGAGGCTCAGAGTCTGGCGCAAATCAGGCGCAGAGCCTTGCAGATTGAAGGAGAGATCTCGCAGATCCGGGGGCTGCAGTTCAAGTGGTCCATCGACATCGAGGTGCAGAGTCCATCCGAGTTTCAGGCGTACGCCGAACGGCAGATCGACCTACAATTTTCCGCAATGGACTGGGAATATTACGATCAGGTGATTCGAAAACTTGGGCTGTACAGCGGAGCGTTCATCCTCGATCGCTCGCTGTTGCTCACGTTTCTGCAAGCCGGCGCGCTCGCATATTACGATCCCAACGTGGACCGGTTTTACATCCTGAAGCAAAACCTTCCTGAGAATGTGCTGGACGCCGTTCTGGCTCACGAACTCTGCCATGGCTTGCAGGACCAGCATTTCGATCTGAACCGATACCTGCCCGCGCAAGTCGATTCTTTAAATTCCGACGAACAGCTCGCGCGCCAGGCGGTCGGGGAGGGCGAGGCCACGTACATCGAGACCATCTGGACCCTGAACAACCGCAATGGGCGGATGCCGGGACGTGGGCTGTTACAGAGCATGATCGGCAGCCAGATGCGATTTGACGTCCAGTCACTCCGGGACGGGATGAAGCAAGTTGCAAGATTGCAGGGCGGTTCACCACGGGAACTGCAAACCATCGATCAACTTCCTGATTTTATGATATTGCAGCAGGCCATCGTCTACATCTTCGGCATGAATTTCGTCCACCAGATTCAGGGGTACGGATGGAACACCGTCGATCGGCTCTACACGGAACCCCCGGTTTCGACTGAACAGATCCTGCATCCGGGAAAATGGGTTGCCGGGGAAAAACCGGACCGGTTTACGTGGCCGCCGTTTCAGGAAGCGGGTCTGTTCGACGACTGGATGCTGCTGGACGAGGATACGATCGGAGAATTGACGTGGCGGATCATCTTTTCCGAGTTCGACATGGAAGTCCGCGGCGAATCGGCGGCGCAAGGATGGAACGGGGACCGATACGCGGTCTTCCAGTCGCGGGACGCACGGGACCTGCTTCTTCTGGTTTACTCAAGTTGGGATACCGAGGACGACGCGGACGACTTCGCGGATGCCTATCGTGAATTGCTCACGTTTAAGTACCCGTCGGATACCGGATCAATTGCCGTATTGCAGGACGGGCGGGACGTGCTGATACTGGAAAGTGACGATTACATCGATTCCGAAGCGATGCTCGCGTTCATGGGCAGGATGCGAACCTGGGAGAGGGAGGCCGTCGCACGGGTCGATTTCGATGCCAGCGGCCAGGTGGATTTCGGTGATTTCCTGCTATTCGCGCGGAATTTCGGCAACGTGGATGGCGCGGTTGATTTCGATTCGACCTTCGATCTGAACCAGGACGGGCAGATTAATTTTCCGGATTTCCTGGTGTTCGCAAGGCATTTTGGAAAATCGGTATCCTGAGTTGTTTCTACGTTCTGTTTTTGATTCCACACCGCTCCTACCGGAATTTCCTATCGCCGGGTTTATTCGAGGTCCCAAATGAAGCGGAGAAAATTCCTTTAGAACCGTACCTGGCCAGGTGTCCTTTCTGGTGTTGGTTTACTGACGTTACTTGCGGCAGCGTTTGGGATTTCAACCGGGATCGTCATCAGGTATTTTCTTCCTGACTTGGACATCGAAATTGTCGTTAGCGCCGTTGCCGGGGCGATGGCCAGTCTCGTTTTGACAAGGGACCAGTACTTGAATTGGGCACACCGAGTGGTGGAGAAGTTGTCCGGGGCATCCGAATCCGACGCTGGCGAACAGTAATAACAGAAGCGCCTGAACCGGGATGTGCCCGTGACAATACCGCTGTCGAACCGGCTCAGGTATCGGTCACGAATAAATCCGAAAGCGAATCATCTGATAGTCCTTCCAGAGTAGCGATCTCCGCTTCCACCTCCTCTATAAGCAGCATCCGCAAACCGGAATCGTCAACCGCCTCACGCGCCATTTCCTTCGCTTTTGTCGTCACTTTGTCGCGCGCCCAGGCCGCCATCCCTTCAGGGCCGAGACAATCGGATTCAAAGGCGGCTATTTCACGTGTGTCGGGAACCAGGGTCTCGAGGTCCAGTGCCAGCGCCAGGACCAGATGTCGAAGAAATTCCCTGAACCCGCACTCGTTCACAGCCTCGGCAAATGGTCGCAAGACCCGCAGCGGCAGAAGCCGGATAAAGCTCAGCCGGGCGTGCAGTTCCCGAAACTTCGCGTAATCCTGCAACGGGTCCACGGGCTTCTCGTCACAATCCTCCCCTCCCGAAACCGTCCAGGTCTCCGGGACAACACGTGACCAGCGATCAATGTGCCAGCCATAATCCCGCAAGAGATGCGCCTCCGGCCTCCCCGGGATCGAACGGCAGACCCGGCCCATCTCGTCCAGGCGGACAAACGCTTCCTCCCAGCCCCGCTTGCGTATCTTCTCGAAATCCGCCTCGGCAAGCAGATCCACCGCCCGGTTGAGATCTTTCTCCGCGACGACCGTAAGACCCAGTTCAAGGCTGACCAGCGTTTGCCGCACCCCTTGCTCCAGAACCTCCCGCGAAACGGCGATCCCTGTCCGGTACCGCTGGCCAAATCTGGTACCCTCCGTTCGCAAATAAGCCAGCAGGACGTCCGGGGTGTGTTCCGACAGTTTTCCGTACCTGACCCCCAGGGCGATTGCCTGGCCCAGAAAGCCTTCCGACCCGACTCTCAGTTTTTCAAAATCAACGCCTGCCAGAGGATTCATTCGTCCGCTCCACCGTGTCTGCCTGCTTCTTCTCCGGTTGCTTGCTCGTATCTTCTTCATCAACATCGCTTTCGGCCCGTTCCCACGCCGCACGGATGATCCGGGAAAGCAGTTCGGGCGCCGCCTCGTAGAGCGCGTCGAGGACGATGCCGGTTTCCGGATCGTCGATGAAAGCGCTGGGACGGGTCCCGCCGAGCCCCTCGGTGGAAAAAAGCCGGAAACGATAGACCTGAAAGCCGGGGGGCCCGACGACCTCATTCAGATTCAGATGTCCCAGGCGGTCCAGCAGCGCATCCTCCAGAAGCGACGGATCCACCGCGCGCAATAACTCCGCCCTGCGGTCGAACTCGTTAAGCGTCGCCAGGGCCTGCAGCCACTCCCAGGATACGCGTGTGCGCAAATCGGGACTGTCCACCCGGTCCAGGGTTTCCGCCATTGTGCGCTGCAAAGCACCCGGGGACATCGCCCGGATCAACTCCGTATTGAACTTCCATTCGTCGGGGTTCAGCGAAACCATATTTCCCAGGGTCTCGGCGGGCAGCAGTTCCACCACCTTGCGGCTGTAGCCCGGAACGCCGGAACCGTCCGCACCGGTCATCGAGAGCATCTCCTCCGGCGCTCCGCTCATCGCCACCAGCGCGGCTTGTTCCTCTACGGGAAGCGCCTGCACCAGCGTTCGAACCTGTTCGGCGTCACCCATTGCCAGGAGCTGTCTTAACTCCCCTTCGCGTGCGGCCAGGTCGATCAGGTTCCCGGACCAATTCCCCAACAGCACCAGATTTCCCGTCACCTCCAGCGAACCCCGTTCGGGGAGTGTAGACGTACCGGACGGGTCACTTGCGGTTTCGCCCCGTTTCTCGTCCGAGCCCTTTTCCAGTTCCCGCTCTTTCTGACACTGTACGCACGTCGACACCCCGGGCATTTCTGCCTTGCGGTCCTTCGGTATCTCCACGCCACAGACCTTACATTGCTTCCGCCCGCGAATGATCGGTTTCTGAACCATAGACATCCCTCCCCGCAAAAACAATGATATCCCTCCAGCAACCGCTGGAAAAGGAGGGCCAGAATACGGAACGAATCGTCTAAAGGTAAAAAATACGAAACAGATTCGAAAAAGTCAATATAATATTATGTTTTTAAAGGATTTAAAATTATTGACTTCGTATGCGATTATTGTTATATTATTACCGGCAAGGATGAAGCAGAGGGCCGAGGCCGCGAGGCGCTTCGGCCTTTTTCGGTTTGCAAGTGACATCCGACAAACCACGAGAACGCCCGTCAGCCCCACCCTTCACGCCGGAAATTCAGTGTTTTGCGGGGCCCTGCTTCACTTAGATAACCCTTGACAAAATAGCGCCGCACGCTGTAATTTTCGGCCTTCAGGCTGCAAGTCCCACATCGAGCGGGCCGAGGTCGACCGGTCCTTTGGCCTTCCGGAGCGCTTTCCAGTGTGCATCCACGACAATATGGCACACCCACTCTATGTCCCACATCCTGCTGCTTGACGGTGAAACACACGGCATCCGACTGAAGTCAGACCTGGAATCGATCGGTCATACCGTCTCTCACCTGGCCTGGAACCAGGACCACGTTGACAGACTCGATGCAGGCAGCCAGCCGATCAATCCGGCCGACCTCCTCATCGTCGTCGACGATACTTACCCCGGCCAACTGCCTGAAACCGTTGAACACCTGTTGCGAACCCCCGGTGCCCGAAATACGCCACTGCTGCTGATCACCGAGGAGACCCGCGTCTCGAACCTGGACTTCGCCACCGGAATCACCGACTTTATCACCCGGCCTTACTCCCTCGGTCAACTGGAAACTCGTCTGCGCTTGATCCTCGGACCCGCGGAACGACGGGACGTTATCCAGTTGGACGAACTGGTCATCAACCTGGTGCGCTACGAAGTCCGCGTCAGCGGCGCGCTGGTCGACCTCACGCTGAAGGAGTACGAATTATTGAAGTACCTGGTTGTCCACCGCGGTCGCGTCTTTACCCGATCGGATCTGCTTGACCGGATCTGGGGGTACGATTATCACGGCGGAATGCGCACCGTCGACGTACATGTCGCACGACTTCGCGCGAAACTGGCCGGCTTTAACGGCGCGATTTCCACCGTTAGAGGCGTGGGCTACGGATTTGACTGGCCTCCGGCCTAGTGTCCCGCGGGATCCGGACGTGGTTCCTTCCCAGCAACCGGGCGTTATTCCGGCTCACCATGTTGACAACCACGAAGACGGAGGGTGGAAATGGATGGCGTAAGACATCTGACAATGAAAGAACTCGAAGAGGGATTGGACGAGGTCCGTGTTTCACCGGAAAACGAGGGCATTCTGGAAATGATCGTGCGACGGCCGGCAATCGGCCAGCGCGAAGTCCTCGCCGAAGGCGAACTTCACCCGGCCGAAGGCCTTGTCGGCGACAACTGGAAGTCCCGCGGCAGTTCCCGAACGCCCGATGGATCGGCCGATCCCGATATGCAGCTCAACGTCATGAACGCCCGGTGCGCCGCCCTTGTCGCGCAAGATAACAACCGCTGGCAACTCGCCGGCGACCAGTTGTACGTGGACCTGGATCTGAGCGAAGACAATCTGCCACCCGGCACCCGACTCTCGCTCGGCGCCGCTGTTATCCAGGTGTCCGAGCAACCCCATACGGGCTGCGGAAAATTCGTATCGCGTTTTGGCGCGGATGCGATGAAATTCGTCAACTCGGTTCTGGGAAAGCGGCTCAGACTCCGCGGTCTCAACGCGCGAGTGATTCAACCCGGCACCGTACGAGCGGGAGATGTCGTAAGAAAGGTGTAGGGGCGGACACAAGTTACGGGTACAACTGGACCGTAACCATCGTTGTTGGCGCCAGAACGACGAGTGGGGATCAGGGGAATCCGTTCTTCCGGATGGTATGGGAGTACACGACCTCCGGGTTCCTCTGTTAACCCAACTTCCAGAATCGATGACCGGTTCCACAGGGGGCAGTCATGGGCTTCAGATTCTGCCATTCAATGATCCACGACTACCGCGCGGGGGGTTGCGTGATTTTCCGGCAGATCCTGCCCCCGTCGCTCATCCGCGACCTCCGTCGCGCCACGGCAAAGGCGCATCACTATGCCCGCGAAAATCGTGGCCCGCAGGCTCAGCGCCTCCAACCCATAGTCAACTACGACATCGATATGAAGCCCTTCCAGGACTATGCCGAACTTCCCCCTCTGGTAGATGCCATCAGCAAAGTGCTCACCCCCGGGCACAAAATCGCCAACGGCGAACTCAAGCGATTGGGACTATTGCTGGAACCGGAGGAAAAACCCTGGTGTACCGCGTGGCACCGGGACCTGCGCGAAACATCGAACGTACCCGACCTGGATGAGTTTCGCCGCGTAAACCACGATCCGCTCTGGTTCAACCAGATCAACTGCCCACTCTATGAAGACAATTGTACGTGGTATGTACCTGGCAGCTATCTGCGAGACGACCTGCCGGATGAAATTGACGCGGCCGGGGCGCTCCTGCCTCCGGAAGACGAATCGTACGAAGAAAGAGAACGCGCATGTCTGGAGTATACGCAGGCGATGCCGCGTTCGGAACGGTTTTTTATGGACGCGGGAGATTTCGCGCTCTACCATCCCAATGGTTGGCACATCGGCAACTATCTGCCCGGACGCAGACGGGTAACGATCCACGATTTCGCGCCAAGCCCTGAAGTGCTGGACTGGTATGATCGCTGGGAACGCAAACGGGCGCAACCAGCCAAGGAATAGATTCAGGGTGATATCGCACTTCGTATTCGATCTGATCAGCAAAAAATCGGGTATCAGGAAACCATTCAAGTCAAACGATGACCAACACCGGGTTCACCCATACGGGAAGGAAACCATCATGCAGAAAACCTGGACGTGGACCACGACAGGTTTCGGACTGGCTGAAAAGTCGCACGGTGAAATCATGGAAACCTGCCGCTTCGCCGGTCTGGCAGGCATCGAAGGCGCACCGCCTTTGTTTGAAGGAAAAACCGAAGCCGAACTGCAGGCACTGGGCGGAAGCTATCGAGCGGCGGGACTGTGCATCGAAACGTTTCACCTCCCCTTTTCTCCCGACGACGACATCGCTTCCTTCTATGAAACCACACGGCGGCGGGCCGTGGACAAAATGCGCCTCTGGATGGGAAGAGCCTCGTTGATCGGGGCCACCTTTGGCATCCAGCATCCCACCACGAACCGGTCTGACGCCAACGTGGACGGACTCGAAACCTATTTCCGGCAAATCGGCAAAAGCCTGGACGCCCTCTTGCGGGAAGCGGAAGCCCTCGACTTCACAATCGCCCTGGAAAATATGCTACCGTCCGGCGGCGGACGGTTCACCTCCAGTCCCGAACATTTCGAGCAGATCGTCCGGGACTTCGCCCACCCCAACCTGGGTTTCTGCCTGGATACCGGCCACGCGCTGGTGGCCGGCCGCGGGGATGCGCATCGCTTCTTTGAAGTCATGGCCCCCCACATGGTCGCATTTCATCTGGCCGACAACGCGGGCGACCGCGATTCCCACCTCGCGCCCGGCCACGGACGGGTGGATTGGCGCAGATTTTTCCGGCATGCCGCACGCATCGGCTACAGGCGTACAATGTGCATCGAAACCCCGCCTTTTGACTTCGGTCCCGGCTATACCGACGGCGCATGGAAAAAGATGGTGGCCGATACGGACGCATTGGCTGAGACCGCGCTGAAAGAATAGACATTCCCCACAGGTCGTTATTCGTACCTGGTCACGAAACCTGACACGGCGTTGGTCCCACGGACCGATAAGGAGCCGTTTCTATGCATTGGCGGGAAAAGTATGGCCCATGGGCCCTGGTCACCGGCGCTTCATCCGGACTGGGAGCGGAATTCGTGAGTCAACTGGCTGCCAGGGGCCTGAACGTGGTGCTCGTCGCCCGCCGGGCGGAACGAATGGAAGCGCTCGCCGACGATGTCCGACGCGCCCACGGCATACAGACTCGCGTGGTTCCCGCGGACCTCACCGGTCACAACGCATGCTGCCTGGTCAGGGATCAAACCAGCGATCTGGAGATCGGCCTGTTGGTCAACAACGCCGGATTCGGCCTTTCCGGCGCATACGCGGATCTGGACCCGGACCGCGTTGTCAACATGACCGTATTGAACTGCGTCGTGCCGGTAATGCTCACCAACCACTACCTGCCCCCGATGCTCAATAGAGGTCGCGGCGGCCTTATCTATCTTGCATCCACCGCTGCGTACCAGGCGACCCCGTACCTCGGCGTCTACGGCGCCACCAAGGCCTTCAATCTGCTGGTGGGCGAATCCCTCTGGAAGGAATACAGGACAAGAGGCATCGACTGTCTGGCGCTCTCTCCGGGTTTCACAAGAACCGAATTCACCCGCGTCGCCCACATCAAGGATGCCAGCGGCTTCAGAGAAGCCACGCCCGATGCCGTCGTGGCGCTGGCGCTGAGAAAACTCGGGAGAAAACCCTCCGTAGTCCACGGCCTCGCCAACAAGATGCTCAATTTCACAGGACGATTCATCCCTCGCCGCACAGCGATCGCAATCACCTCCGCCATGCTCAAAGGAAGAACCCTGACATGACACTGCAGATCGTCTGCCGGGCCTGCGACACCGTCCATTCAGAGGATACCCGCCGCTGGAGATGTGGCTGTGGCGCGCCCCTGGACGTCGGGTTCCAGGCCACCATCGACACCAGCCGGATCAGGAGCCGGCCTCCGGGCATGTGGCGATATCGGGAAGCTCTACCGATTAAAGCGGATACCCATATCGTCTCATTCAACGAGGGGTCCACACCGCTTGTTCGGACGCAGATCGACGGCAAGCCCCTTACCGTCAAACAGGAGAACCTCTTTGCCACGGGTTCCTTCAAAGACCGTGGCGCCTCGGTACTGATCAGCCGCGCCCTTGAACTCGGGGTCGGAAAGGTCGTGGAGGACTCCTCAGGCAACGCAGGCGCCGCCGTCGCCGCATATGCGGCAAAAGCGGGCATCGAGTGCGAAATATACGTGCCCGAATCCACGTCTCCCGGCAAACTGGCGCAAATCCGACTCTACGGTGCGAAACTGAACCGCGTTTCCGGTTCCAGGGAAGCCACGGCGCGCGCGGCAATGGAAGCGGCCGAACGCCACTTCTACGCAAGCCACGTCTGGAACCCGTTTTTCTTCCAGGGCACCAAAACCTACGCGTTCGAAATCTGGGAGCAGCTCGATTTCAACGCGCCGGATACCTTAATCGTCCCCACGGGGCACGGCACCCTGCTTATCGGCGCCTTTCTTGGATTCCAGGACCTTCTGAAGAACGGGCTCATCGCCAGGCTGCCCAGAATGATCGCCGTGCAGGCCGCAGGCTGCGCCCCCCTCTACCGAATGTGGCGGGACAAACTCTCGGAGATTCCCCCGGCATCCTCCGGCGATACCATTGCCGAAGGAATTGCCATCGCCGAACCCACGCGCGCCTCCCAGATCCTGGACATTATTCACGAGACCGGTGGCCAGATCATCGCCGTGACCGATGCAGAAATCGAGAAAGCCCTGCTGGATATCTGCAAACAGGGCTTATACGCCGAACCGACCTCTGCAACCGCTGTAGCGGCCTTCAAGAAAATCCCCGCGGCCGGAGACGAGTGCATTGTGGCGCCTCTGACCGGACATGGACTCAAATCGACCGAGAAAATGCTCAAACTGGCCGAAGCGTAGACCCTCCCGGTCCGAACGATTGACCTTGTCGGACATGTCCGTCGCACAGCGATATTCGAATCGCAGTCTTCAACCGTGATTTGTCAGGCTGCTCGAATACCCAACCACCCGTTCTCGTCGAGGATCTCCACGACCTGCAATCCGGCCGCGTATACTGCCTTCAGAAATTTCGCCCGCTCCCTAACCAGCACCCCCCCGAGGATCAGATTTCCCCGCGGCGCCACGTGTGAAGCCAGTGCTGGCAGCATCGGGTTCAGTGTCCGGCTTTCGATGTTGGCAACGACAACGTCGAATACACCGGATACGTCTTCCAGCGTTCCCGTGCGAAACACGACGTTGCCAGAAATCTTATTCAGGCGCATATTCGCGCGGGCATTCTCAACGGCCAGCGCATCGACGTCGATACCCGTCACCCGCACCGCACCGAGTTTAGCCGCGGCAAGGCTCAGGATCCCCGAGCCGGCGCCAACGTCCAGCACCGCGTCGCCCGGTTTCACGACGGCGTGCATCATCTTCAGGGCCAATTGGGTCGTTTCGTGCTGACCGGTTCCGAAGGCCGTCTTCGGCTCGATAACCAGACTGAATCCGCCTTCCGGATCGTCGACACGTTCCCATGGCGGACAAACCACAAGGGTCGGCAACGGAAAAACGGGCCTGAAACGGGCTTTCCAGGTTGCCGCCCAATCTTCCGGCGGGACTTCCTCCACTTCCACACGTACGGACCTCAGGTCTCCCACCAGCGCTTTCAGCCCGCCCCAAAGGCCGGATACCACCCTGCCGCTGTCTTTTTCATCCGGAAAGTACGCCGCCAACCTTGTCTTTTCACCTGCCGAATCAGCTTGTACCTCCAGCCCGCAACTTCCGAGGCCAAACAACAGGTCGGAAGCCGTATCCGACGCGTGGCCCGGCAGGTCCACGCATACTTTGTACCATCCATCTTCAACCTTGCAGGCCATGCGCGAATACCGCCCGAAACGGGGTTCCCCCGTTCCTACAACACTTCCAATTTCAACTCATGGCGGCCCACGTCGGGCGAGAAAGGCAACACCACGACCAGTCGAGCCTCCTCGATGGTCGAGTCACCCGCCTTCCGGTAGGGGTTATGGGGCAACGCAGGCCAGACCACGCGGCTTCCGGGCGGCAGATGCAAACGCCATCCGGCATGTTCCAACCACGCCTCCCCGGTCCACTCCGCCTTCTCCTCACCCAGCATTGCGGTCTCTCCCGACGCGAAACTCACCTCCCGGTCCAGGTGCGGCATCAGCGTCACGTGTCCGGCCACGGGCATACCGGAATTCCCTGTCGCTGAGAACACAAGCGCCAGTTCGGTTTCGGACTCGACCTTCGCCTCCACCCCGCAGGTCTCCTCGCCGTAGCGCATCCGCAGCCGGCCGCCACCTTCTCCCGAGTCATACGAAATCTCATCAGGCACGTGGATCAACCCTTCGGGCACGTCGAAGTCCGGATCTTCGTCTCCGGGCGTGTGCGACAGGAGCGTTTTGTCCCCCACCGTGAAGCAACTCCACAGCGGTTGCAGCTTCGTGTTTCCGCCGCCCACAACCAGACCCGCCCTGTCGTGGAACACGCTTACGAAATTCTGCCGGTCCTGACCCCACCGATTCTGGGGGAATTCCACAACAAAGGCCGACAGACAGATGAACCAGGGGCCATTCCTCACCGCGGTCGCCTCGTCCCCCATGCGGAAGACGTGCCGTTCCTGCCCCGCAGCGGTCTCAATTGCCTCTCCGGAGCCGCCATAGAGCAGCAGACTCGCCGCATAGTCCGGGTCGAAACTTTCGCCTTCCGCCAGCAACAGCCGGTGCTGCTGCGCCAGATACCCTCTACCCGCTGCCGTATGGCTGAACCCCGGATTGCCCTCGTGCACGCCGCCGTGATAGGGGTTGCGACCATCCACGGTCTCCACGGGACTCCCGTCCGGATAGGTCAGACTCGCATGGTAAACAGCCGCCCGTTCGAGCGCGGGCAGCACCTCGGCGTCGCCGGACATCCCGTAGTAAATCCCCAGCGAATCCGAATAGACGAAGTTGTAAGCCACGACCGGCCCGTTATGTTCCGGCCACCAGCCCTGTGAGGACTGCGCGTCCGCCACTTTCCCCATAAACGCCCGCGACTGCGCACGCCAGTCCTCACGTCCGAACACCGTACCCGCGCAGAACAAGGCCATCGAATGGTGTGCGGGTATGTTGTGGACGTGCGCCAGACAGGTCCGCGAAATACCGTCGAATCCCATCAGCAGCGCCTCGTCCCACCGGGCTCGCGCGTCGGCGTCCATTGCTTCCTGCACCATTTGATACGCACGAATCCAGCGGCTGTAGGTCCAGGGCATATAAATCTGCCCCCACTCCGAATAGTCCTTCTTCAGAAACGTCCACTTCCCTTCCGCATCCTGCTCGTGAATCAGCGCGTCCCCACCGCGCACGATCGCCTCCAACACTTCGTCGTTCCGGTGATATTTGCTATCCTCCAGGCGCCATGCCGCTGCCAGAGAAAAAATAACGCTCTGGTCTCCACAGACCCACGGCTCCGTACCGAACTGTCCGTTCTCCTTCTGAGATGCCAGGATTTCCGGCACGGCCCCGTCCAACCCTTCCAGCACCTCCGGTTCCGGTTTCCATACCTCTGCCATTTCATTGTCTCCTTTGACTTAGGGTATCGCGCCCCACTGAAAGACGCTGCGCTCTGCCGCCTCTAATTGATGGTCGCCGCCCGGGCCCGCCAGTAACGAAGCCAGTCCACCGGCGCATAGTCGTCCGTCAGCACGGGAACCCCCCTGACAACCGGCTTATGCTCGCCATATGGAGTCATCACCATAAGCAATTCCAGCGCATCGCCAATTTCCGACTTCAACTCACGTATGGCCAGTGCAATTCCGCCTCCGGCACGCCGGGTTCCATCGGAGGTGGCGACGGCCACGACATTGCTCCGCTCCGGAACCTGAAACAGGTACACCTGTGGAAATACCTCGGCCAACGTTCGAATTATCGAGAGATACAAAACACCCGGCCCGAGCGGCGCCACGTTCATTGTCAGGACGCCACCGGGTGTCAGGATCCCCTTCACCTCCCTGAAGAATTCCACAGTCGCCAGATGGTGTGGCATGGAGTCCGCTTGAAACGCATCGAGAACAACCCAGTCGTACCGTTCCGTCGTTCGTTTCACGAACATCCGGCCGTCGTCCACGTGAATTCTGAAACCGGTTCCTGCTTCGACACCGAAAAAACGTTTAGCCACGTGTACAACGTCCGGGTCGAGTTCGACCACATCCACCATCACAGCCGGACGAACGGACCGTACGAATCGGGCCACCGATCCCCCCGCCAGCCCGATCACCAACAATCGCTCCGGTTCCGTGAAGGCCATCCCCAACGCAAGGTACGCGGTGTAGGGTACGCGCAGCGCCGTCGGGTTTCCGAACGTCATCGCGCTTTGAATGGCGCCGTAGCCGAACCTGAGATAGCGGGCGTCCTCGTCTTCGGAAACCACGATATGATTGTACAATGAATCGTGCACGTAGACCAGGCTTTCTCGCTCCGGTATATCCGGCCGGACGTCACAGGCTGTAAGAAAAAATAAAAAAAAGACAAACAACAACATGTTGAATGGGCACAGCCTGAGTTTGAAGCTGTTTAAACTCGGACCCGACGCGGTTTTCGAATTAACGTATCCTTGCCGCCCTCGATCCGCCGCGCGGTTCCTCGACGCGCTATCGTTTTTCATCCTGTTCTTCGCCTCGCCCGCATCGTGGTGTCTCGTGTCCCGGATGCTCCGGCGCTGCTTCATTCGTTCCCCACAGCGCCATCGCCGCCAACGCCAGAAGCACCGCTCCGATCAGGTGCAGTATGTGCCGAACCCCCATTGCGGGTATCAGATAGAACGCAGTGCCCAGCGTCCCGATGATGCTGCCCGCCGCAGACAATGCCGACACCGTCCCTGCAACGCCCCCAACCCGGTCCACGCGATCCGCCAGCATCCGTACAATAAACGGCGTGACTGCTCCCAACGCCACTCCCGGTATCGCAAAAAGTACGACCGAAGCCAGCAACGGGCCGCCTCGGGGACCCAGATCCGCTACAAAAACCGCACGATTCACTGCCGCCGCCACCCATGGCAAGACCAGCGCCATCACGCCCGCCAGGCCCAGCAATCCGGCCAGAGGCGGTCCCGAAGGCATCCGGTCCGCCAGCCTTCCTCCGGAATACGCTCCGATACTCAACGCGGCCAACACGACCGCGATCAGGCTGCCCCAGACGAAAACCGAACTGCCGAAATACGGCGCAAGCACCCGGCTGCCCACAATTTCCAGCCCCATAAGCGCCGCACCGGAAATAAACGCTATTAACCTCAACATACCCGCACCAGATGCATATCCAAAAAAGACCACCGGATATCCGCTCGCAGGGCGGATGCGAAACTCATCCCGGACGCAGGAACGCGCTCAATGTACGTACAGAACATGGGGCTGCAACAAGAAATCGCAGCCCTCCGATCTCGGGATATCCTGGTGTCCTGTCCTGAAAATATGTTGCCGTTCCTTCGGCGGTTCATCCCGTCTCGCCGCGTTACCTGCGATACCTGCGCTGAGCTTGTCGAAACGAGCGTGTCGACCTCCGTGTTCAGAACGGCAGATCGTCGTCCGCACCGTAGGGCGGTGGGCTCGATCCGCCTGACCCCGTACCGGGGCCGCCCCCGGTTTCGCCGGTTCCAGGTCGGACGTCCTGCGTTCCTTCGGATCCCGGTCGGACGTCCTGCGTTCCTTCGGATCCCGGTCGGACGTCCTGCGTTCCTTCGGTCGGTCCGCCCGGACCCTGGGAAAAACCCCCGCCGGCATCGATATCCTCCCGGGAGTCCAGCATCTGCATATCTCTGGCAACCACCTCGGTGGTATATCGCTTCTGTCCATCCTGCCCTTCCCAGCTGCGGGTCTGCAGGCGCCCCTCGATGTAGACCTTGCTGCCTTTCCGAAGATACTGATTGCAGATTTCAGCCAGCCGGCCCCAAACCACAACCCGGTGCCATTCGGTTCGCTCCTGGCGTTCGCCCGAGCTGTCCGTCCAATTCTCATTGGTGGCCATATTGAAGTTCGTGACAGCGGTTCCCTTGGGTGTATATCGCAGTTCCGGATCCGCCCCGATATTGCCAATCAGAATCACCTTATTCACACCTCTACGTGCCATAACTGACCTCCTTTAAATAAAATAAAAACAATCTGATATGTCCCATGGCACAATCCTGTCAGAAATAACGTTCAATCGAATATACTCGTGATTTCGAGGCTTGTCAATAGAGCAAAATCCATCTGTGCGCGCACGCCTTCGAAAAACCGGGGCAAGCACCGGCCTCAACACCAACTCAATGAGAAGACATCCTGCTTTCGCGTCGGCATGGCGTGACATCCGGACCGCCGGTCCGTACCCGCGTTTCGATCGATGATTCCCGTGCGTCTTTCAATCCATGGACCTGAAGAAATCACGGAACCTCACCGTCTCGGATACGTTATCGCATTCGTTGCAATGCTCCCAGTCGATCCATACGTATTCGACGCCCAGCCATCCCCGGTATCCGGTCGCCCTCATCGCTTCAACGACCCGCCCGTAGTCAATGACGTTGCGATCGAAGGACGTCTGTATCCGGCCCCGGCGCGCGCCGCGGGCGTGGAAGTGGCTGGCGTATTTCAGGAGGGGCTCCACATCCGAATCCGGCAGCCCGATTTTCGTGAAGTGCGTGTAATCCAGTGTCAGCGTCAGCCCGGGAACGGCCTGTACCAGTCGTTCCACCGATTTCGGCCGGGGCGCCAGAGAACCCACGTGCGCCTCAACGCCAAAGACAATGCCGTGCTCGTTCGCCTGCGCCACACGCCAGTTCAATTCATCGACGGCCCGGCCGAACGAGTCGGCGCGCGACTCGCCCTGATTATGTACGCCTGGCAACGTCGTCACGTGCCGGCACCCGCATTCGGCGGCGTACTCCAGCGCCTTCAGATACCAGTCCCGCGCTTTCTGACGCCGGGCGCGCTGCGGATGGTTGATCGCATAGGGCGCGAAATCCATCGCCATTTGCAAAAAAACGTCGGCTGGCTCGAGTCCCAGGTCATCCAATTTGTTTTTCAGTCTTCGTGCGGAACCCGGCACATCGTGAAACTCGCGCGAAGGCCACAGATGAGACCTCTCCTCGAAGAGTCCGATGTCCACGCCCTCGAAACCCAGCATGGAGACCAATTGAAGCGCCCCATCGTGCGAAAGCAGGGGAAATGTAAAATCCGAGCATGCCAGTCTCGTGTTCACGGCTCCTCCGTAAATCGCGTTGGACCCGGCGTCTCCCACTCCGCCGCGGCAATATATCCGCCATCGATCACCAGGGACGTGCCGGTAATCCCGGCGGACGCCTCGGAGCAGAAGTAAAACGCGGCCCGCGCAACGTCCACCGGTCTGATGACGGCTCCCGTCGGGACGCGTTGCAGTCGCCGTGCCAGCGTGGCCTCGGGGTCCGGTGTCGTATTCAAATGGTACCGTAACATCGGTGTGTCCGTAATTCCCGGACAGATACAGTTGCAGCGCAGCCCGTCCACGGCATAGTCCAGTGCGATCGACCGGCTCAATCCCAGCACCGCGTGCTTGGATGTCGTATAGGCGGGCGTGTCAGCCTGACCGATAAAGCTGCCTACCGATCCGATATTCACCATATAACTTCGCCCGTGCTCCCTGAAGTAGGGAATACCGTACTTGAGCGAAAAGAAAATTGACTTGAGATTGACCCCCATCAACCGATCCCAATCCTTCTCGGAATACTCATGCAGGCACGCGACATGCACAATTCCGGCGCAATTCACAATCACTTGCAATTCACCGAATCGCGCCGCGGTCGTTTCTATCGAATCCCGCACGTGCGCTTCGTGTGCCACGTCGCACTCCAGAAAAATCGCCTCTCCACCCTGTTCCGCGATGTGTTTCACCACCTGGCGGCCACGTTCCACCTGAACGTCGACAACGGCGACCCGGGCGCCTTCGGCGGCAAACAGTTCGGCCGTTGCCTCTCCCATTCCGGAAGCGCCGCCACTCACCCAGGCGACCTGTCCCTCCAGTCGTCCCATGCGTTACTCCGCTTTTCTGATACGAATCACAATGTCGTGCCGGAATGCGGGCAAAACCATCTGGCACAGGCCGCCGCCTTCATGCGGGATACGGGGAGAATAGACGCCGTCTACCGGCGAATAACAGGACATCTCGAACGATCCCGGCGGCAAGTCAAAACAGAGCCTTCCCTCAATCGGCTCGCCGCATCCGGCTTCCTCCCGTTCGCGGCCGTCGGCCAGATAGATGCAATAGTCCCCGCCCGCAACCGCAATCACCGACTCTACGGTATGGTCCGGCCGCTCCTGCAGCCAACCCGGCATGACGGGGCGCGCCCTGGCAAGATCGATTGAATGGATAAAGCCGGACAGATGGCCCATCCACCTCCGAATTCCGTTTCGCGAGTCGGGTGTCCCCGCCTCGAGGTACGGCAAGATGGAAAAGTCGATCATATCGTAGTGCGCCCCTGAAAAGAGCGAGGTCCAGGCCCGCTTGCGATGCACCGTCCATCCTTCAATTTCCTTGTACTGCGTTGCGATGTTATCCTCATCGTGGTTGAGTGGCTTCGACCGTCCGTAGGTTGCCAGCGTAAAATCACGCAGCGGCCGCAACTTGAGCTGCTTGGACATGAAGTCACCGAGATCATAACTTAGTCCATCGCACAGGGTATTCGGCAGCGGATGAATATTCACAACGTCGAAATCCATCGCTTGGAACGACCCGTCGGAGGGCTGATCGAACGGCCTGATCGTCATCGCCTCCTGGCCCGCGATCAGGTGACGATTCGACATCTCACTTTCCAGTTCTCGGATCTGTGCGATGAATTGCGCCTGCCAGCCATTCACCTCCTCCGAACCGGGCAAATCGTCCGGGCCGGGAAAGTGACACGGTTCGTTGCAGATCTCGTAGATCACGTTCCCGTACCGGTTGGTTTCGTTGACGATACGCCGCACGTGCGCGCGCTGCCATCCCAGCAGGTCCTTCCGCCTGCACGTCATGTACTCCTGCCAGGGCACTGGCTGATCCGGCGGTTCCATTGTAATGTTGTTCGCGGGATTCAGTGGATTGAGCGCCCAGACCTCGTCCTTGTAGGTGTTGCTGAAGAGGACCACCTCCACGATAATCCCATACGCCTCCGCGAGAGACAGAAATGCGTGTAACCGATCGAAAAACTCGGCATTCCACCGCGTCAGATCGAACCGCGGCTGTCCGTCCAGTGCATTTCCGGGCCCGGTGCGTTCGAACGGCGCAATATAGTCCGGCGATTCGGGCTTGCAGGTTGAATACGGATTTACAGGCGTCTGCAACTCCCTGAACAGCATAAACAACCGTGTGAGCGTCTGCCCCCTTTCAGCGGCGTCCGCCAGATACCGTTCAAACCGAAACGGCCTGTTTATCACCGCCCCGTAATGTTCGGTCGCACAAAGCAGCACCAGGGCGCGCCCCCGATAGTCAAAGACCTTTCGGTTTTCCGGATGAATCCTGATAGCATCAGACACAAGCCTTCCCCTTTTTCGCAAGTGTGTGTGCGGCTTGGATGACCCGTCTTCAAGCGGTGTTATTCCCTGACGCGCCCGATTCCCGTTTCCGTATCAGCCGTGACCACTTCTCCTGAAACCCGCTGCGATGGAATACTTCCGGATTCACCACACCCCGGGGGCGCATCCCGCATGACAGGTCCACCATTCCCTGGCAGGCCGTTCGTCCGATGTCACGGAATAATTCATCCGTCCAGGCCACCGAATGCGGCGCAAGCAAGACGTTGTCGAATTTTCCAAAACGTTGCGGCTGCAGAATCGGCTCCACCGCAAAACAGTCCAGTGCGGCGCCGGCAATCGCGCCGGCTTGCAGGGCCTCGAACAACGCATCCTCATCCACGATGCCACCTCTCGCCGTATTGATCAGATAGGCGTCGCGTTTCATCGAGGACAGTTCCCGCGTTCCGATGAGTCCCTCCGTCTCATCGGTCAACGGACAGTGGATGGATACAAAATCGGAAGCCGCCATCAGCTCCTCGAGCGACACCAGGGACACCCCCAGCTTCCGAGCCTCGGGGGGATCGACGTATGGGTCGAATGCCAGGGGCGGATTCATCCCGAACGTACCCAGCAACCGTACCGTCTCCCGTGCGATTCCCCCAAGCCCCACGGCCCCGAACGTACGGTCTCTCAGCTCACTTCCCATATATCGGGTTCGTTCATCCCACCCGCCGGTACGCACCAGCCTATCCTTGACGCGCATGTGGTGGGTCAGGGCAATCATCCAACCCACGGTTGCCTCGGCCACCGACCTGTCGACCGCACCAGCCGTGATGAGCACGACCACGTCGGCCTCCGTACAGGCATCCACGTCGACCGAATCGTACCCCACGCCGAACCGGCAGATGGCCAGCAGATTTTCCGGTGCCGACACTGTCCCGGCGGTCACCGCCGGCGTTAGTACAACCACGCCCTGAACGTCCTTGACCTGGTCGGCCCCGATCTCCGGACGATGTACACTGAAAACCGACGTTCGAATATGGGTCTGGTCGTCAAATACCGACAGGCCCATATCCCTGAATTTGCAGGTACCGTCAGAATCATAAAAATCGGCGGTCAGCGCCACGCGAAAAATTGCGCCGTCGGGGGACATGCTCGATGCTTCCTCCTCAGAACCGCCCGAATTCCCAGATTAGACACGCCACGGCAAATACGATATATACGAGCGATGCAATCCCCATCATCACGGTGCACACCCATCCAGGCCGTGCGGCCGCGGGCAGGTGACGATGGTTGATGTAGAGCGTAAGGGGCGTATAAATCGCCATTGCAAATCCGCCTATATAGGCAGCGTTGAACAAGAATCCCAATTCACTCACCCCGCGGGCTTCCATCACATACGTAATCAGGCATCCGGCCACGATCCACGTGGCCGCTACGACCAGATACCACCAGCTCAAATCCCGCTTCCGCGCCCCTTTGAAATTGGTGTAAACCATGTCGGCGATCGATCGCGACACCCCGTCGACGAGAGCAAGCTGAGTACTGAACAGGGTGGCCAGCCCCACGATCAGAAAAACGTATCTCCCCGTCTCTCCCCAAACCGTTGCCAGGACCTCGGCTTCGTCCCAGATCAGTGTACCCCTGGCGGGTACGATCCCATTCGGGTGCAAGACCGCAAGCGCACCAAAGATGAATAGCAAAATGGTTACTGAATTCAGGGCCCAGAAAAACAGCATCTGATCTTTCTTCACATAGTCGAACCAGCGCCTGAAATGACCGATATTCTCTTCTGTCTCCTCAAACCGGAATCCGGTGGAGGGCATTGCCTCGGTCTGCCCCCGCAGTGGATTCCGCATTTTGGGCAAATGCGCGCCCATCCCGATATGCTTGTCGCGCAAGTAGAACGTATAGAAGAGATTGGCCGTACCTCCGGCGCCTGCAAAGACAAGAGCGATGAACATCGCCTTCACACTCATTCCCGGGTCGATGTAACCGATATTGACGACGCCTCTCCCAAGTGATGCCCAGGTCTCCGCCGATCCAACCGCGTACGCGACCACAATCAGGCCAATTGTCACCAGCACCACGAGCAATTCAATGCTCCGTTCGACGGATTGGTAAATCAACTTTGGCCCGAAGAGAATCAGGGCCACGCCGGCAAAAGTGATTACCGTCCAGCACGTGTCCGAGCCCCATCCATGCGGCCCCACCAGCAGCGCCTTCAAGGCCAGCCCGGAAGCGCGGCCCCACCCCGGAGCGATCCAGCTGAATATCGTCAGCAGGATGAATACGGGAGCAAATCCGCGCCACACGCGGCTGTATCCCGTATATACCGTTTCGCCCGTGGCAACCGTCCAACGCCCCACTTCAAAGTTGATCCAGAGTTGGAGGATAATGCCGACACAGGCCGCCCACACCATGCCGGCTCCGTATTCCGCTACGATGCGTGGCCAGATAACGATCTCACCCGCACCGATCGAAAGCCCCACCAGAATTGCGCCCGGCCCGGCCAGTTTCCAGAAAGACCGTTTCCGCCCAGGCATCTTTCTGAGTTCAAAGTCTTTCAGTGGCTCGAAAATACCTGCCATATAAACTCTCCTTACGGATTCGGCGGCGGCTTTACACCTGCCGGGTGGGGGACGACGAGTGTCCCTCTTCCAGCGACCACTACAGATGCCGACGTTTCTTCGTCCGGATTCTTACACGTCGTCGGGCCGCCTTTGGGGGTTCAAGCCCGTTCCAGAGTTCAATACACGCATCTAAAATACCCTCCGTGAGCGCAAAACACAACCGTTCGACCGGGCGTCCTCATGCGAACGCCACGTGCGGATTCGCTGACGGCCTGATATCCGGAAAAGTGCGTTTTTCGCGATTCTTTCCGGGCAATCCGGTCAGGAAGGCGTCTATTCGGGTGAGTTGGAGCATCGGCCTGGAACGCCACCGTGTCGATGCAGGTCGCGAAACAGGTCGTCCGAGTCCGCGGGATTGAATAAAAAAAAAGGCTCGGGGAATTGTCCGGCCTTTCTCATTTCCGGTTCCGCTGCGATTCGGACGACGTTCCAACATCAGGAATCCAATACTCCTTGCAGGGATTCAGGACACTTCTCTATCGATTGGCGACAGGATCTCCCCGCGTTGAGTTGGAAAACCCACGCAACGCTGTTTAACACTTCTACGACGCGAAACACCCCGGCCGGGCGTTGTCGATCCTGCTTCGAGTCACGCTACCGCACCCGCTTCCAGGTATCCACGAACACATCGGGAAACGACCCGACCATCTGATCACCCTGAAACTCCTCGCTGTACCCTCTCTCGTGCGTGATGCAAATCAGACCGTCTTCCAGCGTAATTTTACCCTTTTCGACCTTGACCTTGTGATAAATTGTAATGGGCGCTTCGGATGACGAGCGATAACCCTGTCGGAAGAGCAGATACCGGGAACGCGTAATCGCGGAGGTCGAGATCTCGTACTTGCTTGCGGCAAAGTTAAATGTCCTGGGCTTTTCGCCGCCCGCATCGACCAGCATGTTCAGGGTGACGTGGGCTTTTCGCGAATCGATGGGCTGCCACGAGAACATGCCCGAAACCTCGGGTTTTCGAAGCACCGTCCCGTCCGGCAGCAGTCGGGACTCCAATTCCCACGTGCCCGCAAGTTGCTCCTGCATCTGTGCCAGTCGGTCGCTACAGCCCAGAGCAAGCCCCGCGCTCACCATCAAAATAACGAACATCAATCGGCCATTCATCGCTGTCTCCATAAGGTCCATCCAGGCATCCGGCGGGGCGCCGCTCAGCGCCCAGCCCTGTAACACGCGGAACAGTATATTCCCGGGAATCCGCTCTGTCAAGAAAAAAAGCCTCGATCGTGTGTTGCTGTCGAGGCTCCATGGGCAAATTTGACTCTATTTGTTCAATTGACAGCGTCCTTAAGCGCCTTGCCTGCTCTAAAACGAACGGTCCTTCCCGCTGAAATCTGAATACTCTCACCCGTCTGAGGATTTCGACCGGTGCGTGCGGCCCTGGTTCCAACCGAAAACGTCCCGAATCCGGAAATGGCGACACGCTCACCGTTTTTGAGCGAATCGGTGATTTCTTTCAGAACGACACGCAGTGCTGATTCCGCATTCCTTTTTGACAGACCGGCCTGATTTGCAATCGCATCGACTAGATCGGCCCTGCTCGACATGGCAATTCACCCCCTTTCTGGAATTTGCCCTGAATATAGGCCCGATTGTGGGAATTTGTCAAGTGCGCCGATACCCTACGACAAAAAAAGTCGGTTCTTTCTTCGATATAATCGCTCAATTATAGCAACAAGAGGGATTGGAACTGGTTTCTTGCCAGGATTTCCGACACTGATACCGAAACCGGTCCGCGGGTGGTACCCAAAATTGTGGCAAAAACAACGGCGGAGACCATTTTCGGTCTCCGCCCCGTGGGATCCCCAACCAGAGTCGTCGCGGGCGTGGGGCCAGGATCGAGCAAATGCGGCCCTGGCAATTGGCCGGTCCGGCCTTATCAGTCCGTTGAAAAAGTCGCTCTGCAGGCGAGGCCGAGTCATTGTGGCCGAAGACAAGGCGCGCGACCGCGTCGAATCGGGGATTCGGGGAGGGAGCGCAACGCAGTAATTCGGCCACAAGGGCCGGCCGCAGCCCGGATGGACTTTTTCAACGGGCTGTTATGCCGACTCCATGAGCGGCTCGAGTTGCAGCCGGCGACGCGGATGTCGAAGTCGCCGGAGGGCCTTTTCCTTAATCTGCCGAACCCGTTCCCTGGTGAGGCTGAACCGGGTGCCGATTTCCTCCAATGTCATCGCTTCATCGTCGCCTAACCCGAAATAAAGCCTCAACACTTCCGCTTCACGCGCATCGAGCGTATCCAGGACCATCCTGACCTGATCCTTGACCGACTCGTCGACCACTTCAAGATCCGGCGCTTTTTGAGAGCTATCCGGCAGGATATGCAGCAGGCTGTGGTCGTCGTCGTCCTTGAACGATGCATCGAGCGACCATACATCGCGCGCCCTGAGGAGTGTATCCTGCACCATATCCACCGAAACGCCCAACTTTTCCGCAATCGTCTCAGGATCGGGATCGGACTCTTCCGATTGTCGAATCTCTCGCGACACCTTCGCGATATTGTGCAACAGATCAATCCGGTTGATGGGCAACCGCACAACCCGTGAATCCTGCGCGAGGCTCTGATGAATGGCCTGCCGGATCCACCAGACCGCGTAAGAAATGAACTTGAATCCCCGCGTCCCGTCAAATCGTTCGGCGGCCGTCATCAGACCCATGTTCCCCGCGCTGATAAGATCGGCCAACGGCACGCCATGGTTCTGGTATTCCCTGGCGACGCTAACGACAAAACGGAGATTCGAACCAACCAGCCTGTCCCTGGCCCGTTGATCTCCCTTTCGGATCCGGTCCGCGAGTGCAATCTCTGTCTCGGCATTAAGCGGCTCCGAAGAAGCGATATCCCTGAGATAGAGATCCAGAGATTCGCTATCCTGTATCAATATTCCAGCCACGTGTCCAACCTCCGGAAAAATAATGTGCGTTGCCCACGTTTACGTCGCCGGGACGTGCGCTCTGCACGCCTCCCGCAAAGGCCCGCGCAGGCTCATCTGCCGCAACAGAAGGCGATTCATTTCCTCGGCCGTACGGGACTTGAGAAAAGTTGCAGTAAAGTCTTCATGGAATAGCCTGCACAAGTAGCCGAGAAGGGGCAGATATCTGATATCGCCCTCCCCCGGCACCGCCATAAGGCAAATCAGCCGAACCGGCTCCGGATGCGTCTCCGAGTGAAAATCCACACCGTGCGATGAAATGCCCAACGCCATACCCAGATGCGCGGCAGACCGGCAACGGGCGTGGGGAAACGCGATCCCGTTTCCAGCAACGGTACTCTCCAGGTCTTCTCGGTCCAGAACCGATTGCAAAAAACGCAAGCTGTCGGTCACATAACCCGCGCCGTGTAACCGGTTCACGAGGGCCTTGATTGCACCCATCCGATCCCGCGGTTTCAGGCTTTCGACCATCGTCTCGGGGTGGAAATCAACCACACCGCTCAATTCCGTTTTCCATTCACTTCCGTCGTAGTACTCTGAGAACGCCATGCCAATATAGCCATTGTTTGAAAATCAGCTCGATCCGGACATGTGTCTATTTCAAGTGTATCGAAGTGCCTGGATCGAAATTCAGCATATTACCCAATGCAAATTTTGCAGAACCGTCGCTTGTACGGTCACTACCAGTTCAGTATCTCTCACGTAAAACTCGCTGTAAAACAACCGCTTACGGCAAATCTCAGTGGTTTCATCGAATCCTGCAGTATCGTCTCCCTAAATATAAGCAACTTCAATGCCAGTTTTTTACAATAAAACATAAATATATAATATATATAAACTTACGCCCGGAGATTCCAATCGGCGGGCGCATGATCTCCGTTCTCGTGTTCATGCTGACGCAAAATTTGCATCTAAATTCCGACGCGGCGCGCAAAAATTGCAGAGTGGCTCGGAATGCGCCACCTGCGCGGCCTTCCTGCGCTCAGGAGTTCATGTTGTATTTCTTGATCTTGTAATGCAGCGCCCGCACGCTGATACCCAGCACGCGGGCGGCTTCCTTCCGGTTGGACGTTACGTGCGCCAGCGTTTTTTCGATCAAGATTCGTTCCATTTCCTCTAAGGACGAATTCAGCGGAATCACAAGATCCTGCGGAACCGGAGCGGACGTTCGGACGCCCGAAGGAAGGCTTTCGGGGCGAACCTCGGTCTCCAAACACGTTACAACGATACGTTCCACAGTGTTTTTTAATTCTCGGACGTTTCCCGGCCACGCGTAGTCCAGTATCATCCGCATCGCATCGGGGGTGAACTGTTTCCTTGACTTGTGGTGGAGCGTGCAGAGCTCATCCAGAAAGGTCTCCACAAGCAGGGGAATATCCTCCTCGCGGTCCTTCAATAGAGGAAGCCGAATGGGAACGACATTGATCCTGTAATACAGATCTTCCCGGAATCGTCCCTCCCGGACCTCCAACTTGAGGTTTCTATTGGTTGCAAAAATGATACGCACGTCGGCTTTTCTCGGCAAGTTGCTGCCAACGGGAGTGTATACCTTCTCCTCCAGAACGCGCAGGAGGTCGACCTGATTGGCCAGTGGAATTTCACCCACTTCATCCAAAAACAACGTTCCGGCCTCCGCAGCGGCAAACCGGCCTGGATTGTCGGCGTGGGCGCCCGTAAACGCACCCTTGATGTGGCCGAACAACTCGCGTTCGAACAACGTTTCCGGTATTGCTCCGCAATTCACCGCCACCAGGGGACCGTTGCGCCGGCCGCTTCGCTGGTGAATTGCCCGGGCGACAAGCTCCTTACCTGTGCCGGTATCGCCCATCACCAGAACGGGCACATCGGTCATTGCGGCCTGCGCAAGCGTGTCGCAGACCTGCTGCATGGCGGGACTCCGGTGCACGATCTGTCCGAACGCCTCGGTCGAACCCAACCAGGCCCGAAGTTCCTTGTTCTCGGCAACCAGAGCCTGATGCTCCAGGAGGTGTCGCAGGGACAGATGCAGCCGCTTGAGATCCACCGGCTTCGCCAGATAATCATACGCACCCATGCGCATGGCATCTACCGCAGTGGATATGTCACCAAAGGCTGTAATAATGATTACGCCTGTATCGGGGCTGGTTTTTTTCAGCTGCCTCAACAGGGAAATCCCGTCGATTCCAGGCATCTTCAGATCCAGAATGGCCGCGTGGTAGACCCGCGCGTTCAGATTTTCGGCCGCCTCGACGCCGTCATAGGCCACGTCGACCGAATACCCGACGTTCGTCAACGACTCTTTGAGCCCTTCACATATGTGGTACTCGTCGTCGGCAACAAAGATCCGTATATCTTTTGTGTTCATTTCGCTCCGTCAACGGGCGCACCACATCCAGAATGTAGACGCCTCAACCATCCTGGGGCCAATTCAGGGCCCACGGTATGTGTATTGATTTGATTCCCGCGAGTTCAAGATGAGAAGCGCCGTGGATTTCAGCGAAACGGGATTTATCAAGGTGGACGGGGACGCTACTCGGAAGGCTCGGCAACCGGCATATGGATCCTGAACACAGTCCCCTTACCCGTTTCGCTCTCCACCTCGATGTGCCCCCGGTGCTGATAGATGATCTGCTGTGCGATGGAGAGTCCCAGGCCCGTTCCTTCATCACGAGTCGTATAATAGAACTCGAATATCCGATCGATCTCCTCATCCGGGATCCCACAACCGGTATCCGAAATCGACAGACTAACCTGGCTACCGGCTGAATCCATCCGTGTTCGTGCGCAGAGTTCTCCACCGGATTCCATGGCCTGGAACGCGTTAACCGTCATGTTCAGGACGGCCTGGCCCAATTGGCTTTCATCTCCATCGACCGCGGGCAGACATTCAAAAAGATCAAGCATCAGGCGAATGCCCCGCTCCCGCGCTTCCGGAGAGACCAGGTCAAAGACATTCTGAACGACGCTGTTCAAGCTTATTCGCTGCAGATCCAGCCTTGGCGTTCTGGAAAACCTCAAAAAATTATGCACTATTCGATCTAGCCGCTTCATTTCCATCTGCGCGATATTGAGCCTGCGATAAACGCGGCCCCGCAATCCCGCTTCGACGTCCCTCATGTCGTCTTCCAGAAGTTGCAACTGAATATCCACCGCTCCCAGAGGGTTCCGGACCTCGTGCGCAACGGATGCGGCCAGGCGCCCGAGAGCGCTCATCTTGGCCACCTGATACGTCTCCCATTCCATTCGTTTCAGGGCAGAGACGTCCTGTACAACCAGAACCACGCCCTGTCCTGAATCGGTCTGCAGAAACGACGTCGTGGCGCCCAATCGACGCATCCCTCCCTCTTCCTTCTGCAACATAAGATCTTTGGGTACCAAATACAGCTTGCCTCCAAATCCCGCCTCCAGAATATCCAGCAGATCGGGGCGGCCCGAAAACAGCTCGTCGGCCCCCCGTCCGATCACCCGGCGTCCGGACAGTCCCAGCAGGCGAATCGATGCCCTGTTGGCCAACACCGCAGACCGATGTCGGTCGAACGCCATAACGCCCTCGTTCAAACCCTCCAGCAGCGCGGCGCTGTATTCCGTTGCAAATTTCGACATGATGGCTCTCCGGGTCATCCGTCTAACCTATGCAACCCCTACACAAAAGGCAAGCCCGATCCTCCAGCCGAAATCCGCAACACGCCTGGTTATCGCTCCGGCACTACCTGAGGGAAGCCTTCACCCAATCCTGGCACCTTAAACGCACAACATACTTTGCGAGAACGACTTGAAACTTCCTTCGATTTTCGTGAGGCAGACGAGTGGCCATTGGGTCATCCAAACCTGATCCGGACTTTGATAATTGTTGATTGCGGGGAAGTCCACGCCCGGTACGGCGTTGCCACACGGGGAGCCGCTATGTCCGGGAGGTCACCAGCCCGCGGAGCACCCGGTCGAACTGCTTATTTCTCAATCACCCCAATAGGTGCGGGAACTTGGGATCGATCCCGTGTTACAATCGGGTAACATTTTCTCTATCTTCCGGAAAAATAAAGAAAAAGCTTGACAACACACACCTCTTGGATTATTGTTTCTGTGTAATTCTTCTGCTTCCTTCCCACTTTTTAGCCGCACTCATACAGATGGCCCCTCGCTTTAGGCAGCCTTAGATACACGAACATCCTCGGTTCACCCCCTTTTGCCCGACAACTACAATTTCATCCGATCTTCTTTTCCGCCGTTCCCTCCGGCTCCCTGAGTTTCGGCCGGAATCCATGAAAGATTAACTACCTGTATCAATCACTCCGCAACTTTAACAAATTGGATCCGCCAATGGCAACCGAAACGACCAGAGAATTTCCGAAGACGCCACCCCGAGCAAGTGGTGTGGAAATATTGGAACTCCAGAACATGACCATTTCGGAACTCGCAAGGTTGGCTCAGGGCCTTGAGATCCAGAGTTATGGAAGCCTGAGAAAACAGGAGCTGATTTTCTCCATCATTCAGGCACAGACCGCGAAAAACGGATTGATCCTGGCCAAAGGCGTTCTGGAAATCCTGGAAGACGGCTTCGGCTTCCTCCGATCGCCCAATTACAATTATCTCCCGGGTCCGGACGATATCTACGTCTCACATTCGCAGATCAAACGCTTCAATCTTCGTACGGGCGACACCATTTCAGGACAGATTCGCCCACCCAAGAACGACGAGAAGTATTTCGCGCTCATTCGGGTTGAGGCCGTGAACTTCGAAGATCCGGAACAGTCCAAACAGAAAACCCTCTTCGACAACCTCACCCCGCTGCATCCCCGGCAACGTCTGAAGCTGGAATACGATTCGAACGACTTTTCAACACGAATCATGAACCTGCTCACCCCCATCGGCAAAGGTCAGCGTGGGATGATAGTAGCGCCTCCCTTTACGGGCAAAACCATGTTGCTTCAGAAAATAGCCAACGCAATCACCGAGAACCACCCCGAAATCATTCTCATTGTGCTACTGATAGATGAACGTCCCGAGGAAGTCACCGACATGCTGAGGTCCGTCAACGGTGAAGTCATCAGTTCCACATTCGACGAACCTCCGGCACGGCATGTACAGGTGGCAGATATGGTCATCGAAAAAGCCAAGCGCCTGGTGGAACATCAACAGGATGTCGTTATCCTGCTGGACAGTATTACGCGCCTTGCGCGGGCATATAACAACGTCATCCCCCACAGCGGCCGCATCCTGACCGGCGGTCTTGATTCCAGCGCCATGCAATGGCCCAAACGATTCTTCGGCGCCGCGCGAAACATTGAAGAAGGTGGCAGTCTGACCATCCTTTCCACAGCCCTTGTCGAAACCGGAAGCCGCATGGACGAGGTCATTTTCGAAGAATTCAAGGGTACCGGTAACATGGAACTGAAACTGGACCGGCGGCTGAGCAACCGGCGAATCTATCCCGCGATCGACGTAACCCAGTCCGGCACTCGAAAAGAGGAACTGCTGCTCGACGAAAAAGAGCTCAATCGGGTCTGGATCCTGCGCCGGTTGCTCAACCAGATGCCTGCTCTGGAAGCCATGGAATTCCTCAAAGAAAAGATGGCGGGGACCAGAAACAACGAGTCCTTTCTGGATTCAATGAACAGGCAGTTGTAAGAAACCCGAGTATCGGCTTTCAGGAACCGCCAAGCCGGAGGCACGGACGGCGGCGGTTTCCTATCCAGTAGCCGCGTTTGGCCTTTATGTCCTTGCGCAAGAATTCTGTTTTGTATATATTTCGTGTCCGTGTTTATCGTCGACTCTTCCGCATCTGAGGACCTGTATCACGTGAAACCGAAAATTCATCCCAATTACGTGGAAACCACCATCACCTGCGCCTGCGGGAATACCCTGACCACGCAGGCGACCGTGCCCGGCCTGCGGGTGGACATCTGCTCCAAGTGTCATCCATTTTACACGGGCAAGCAGCGCCTGGTGGACACAGCAGGAATGGTGGAACGCTTCCGGCGGCGGTACAAAATAAACGACGAGGAAGCCGGCGATGTCCCTGAGCCGGCCGGAGCGACGGAAGCCGCCGAAGATTAGCCATCCGGACTGTCACAGATAAGGTGAAACGGCATCGCCCGCCTACCGGTGGACGTGAGTACCGCTTCGCCTTTTTTGTTGCCTGCCGCTAGTGTTCTGTCCCGGAAATAGATTGCCTAAATTCGGCCGCCGAGTCGCCCGGCTGGCAAGGCGCCTGAGCGAGGCGACCTGCGCAAGGTCGGCGAGCGAGGGGAACGCAGAGAGACGGGATGAATCGGCGGCCGAATGGTGAGATATTTCTGGGACGGGACACAAGTATCACCGGGGGACGACGTCCGGGCTATGCGAGGTATCCGGTGCCCCGACCGTTCGTAGAAGCGTTCCTGCAACCTGAGAGGTGCGAATACCGTTTCATGTAATGCCATATTAGCAATCTTGACGGGTCAACCATCCCAAGCGCAAACCTGATGAGGGAGTCGCATGTTCGGTCAACTTCAAGACGTGGAAAAGCGTTTCAATGAGATCCGCGCCGCGATGGCGCGGCCCGAAGTTGCGGCGAACCCCGCCAGGTTCAGAGAACTCACAATGGCGTATCGCGGGCTGGAAGAAATCGTCAACACGTACCGCGACTATCAACAGATTGCGACGGGCCTCGAGGAAGCCGGAGAGATAATCCGGGATTCCAATGACGCGGAGTTGGTTGAAATCGCCCGTGAGGAGCAGGTGGAACTCCAGCAGGAGGAAGCCCGACTCGCCGAGAAACTCCGATTCCTGCTGATCCCCAGGGATCCCAACGACAGCAAAAACACAATTGTGGAGATTCGCGCTGGCGCTGGAGGCGAAGAGGCAGCCCTGTTTGCTGCCGATCTATATAGGATGTATATTCGTTACTCCGAATCCAAAGGGTGGCGGGCCGAACTGCTCAGCGCCAACCCAACCGGCATCGGTGGATTCAAGGAAGTCATTTTCTCGGTTAGCGGAAGCGATGTCTACGGCAACCTCAAGTACGAAAGCGGCGTGCACCGCGTTCAGCGCATTCCCGAGACCGAATCCAGTGGGCGCATCCACACGTCCACGTCCACGGTTGCGGTCCTGCCCGAAGCGGAGGAAGTAGACATCAAAATCAATCCCGAAGAAATTCGGGTCGACGTCTACCGCTCGTCGGGGCCGGGAGGTCAGAGCGTAAATACGACCGATTCGGCCGTTCGGATTACCCATCTGCCCACCGGCCTCATCGTACAATGTCAGGACGAGAAGTCCCAGCACAAGAACAAGGCGAAAGCCATGAAGGTCCTCCGTGCCCGGCTTCTGGATCGCGCCATCCAGGATCAACGGGAGACAACTTCCCGGCACCGGAAGGCACAGGTGGGCACAGGGGACCGCAGCGCGAAAATTCGCACTTACAATTTCCCCCAGGGCCGGGTCACCGACCACCGGATCAAACTCACACTTCACAGACTCGAAGAGACGCTTGAG
Organism: Candidatus Latescibacterota bacterium; assembly: GCA_965219455.1. Taxonomy (GTDB): domain Bacteria; phylum Latescibacterota; class UBA2968; order UBA2968; genus JAAXHE01. The sequence continues at coordinate 169,164 of OZ244744.1, forward strand.
GGCGACCTGGACGACCTCATCAACGCCCTGCGCCTGGCCGACCATACCGAAAAAATCAAAGACGGCGAACAGAACACCGCCATTTCTGCCTGACGCCAACCTGGTCCGGGGGCTACTACGGGCAATCCATGGCCGAACTCTCCACTCCTCCCAGGACGTCCGATGTACTCGTCAAAATGGAGCGTAGTCTGGCGGAGGCCGGTGTACCGGATCCACGTGCCGACGCCGAATGGCTGCTTGCGTCGGTTCTGAATACCAGCCGCTCCGGCATCTACATAAACGCGCGACGCTCACTCCCACCGGCCCAGTATGACCGACTTCGAGCCCTGGTTCAACAGCGGTGCAGCCGCGTGCCGCTCCAGCACCTGCTCGGGGAGACCGAATTTTTCTCCCTGCCGTTCTACGTCGGCCCGGATGCACTCATCCCCCGGCCCGAAACCGAAATTCTGGTTGAATCGCTCGTCGACCGCCTGGTTACGCATACCGGGCCGCGTGTCCTCGATGTTGGAACCGGGGTCGGTCCGATCGCCGTCGCGCTTGCGCACGCGTTGCCGAAGAGCCGCCTGATCGCCACCGACCTTTCCCCGAAAGCCCTGCGCCTGGCAGTCCGAAATGCCCGTCGCAACGCCGTTCGGCAGCGGATAGCCTTCGTCTGCACTGACCTCCTTGCCGCATTTCAATCTCGGGCCGTATTCCACGCGATCGTTTCAAACCCCCCCTACATCGCCTCCGGCGACCTGTCGAACCTTCAGCCGGAAGTCCGCGACTTCGACCCCCCGCTCGCACTCAACGGCGGACCGGACGGGCTCACATTCCACCGCTCCATCATCGCGCGGGCGCCGGCGCACCTCTGTCGGGGCGGTTGGCTTGCCCTGGAAGTGGCCGGCGGCACTGCCCCGGACGTGGTGAATCTGCTGGAAAACTCGTCCGGGTTCGTGCATGAACGGACTATTCCCGATCTCACGGGTACCGAACGCATTCTGCTCGCCAAGAAGGGGGCATAGTGGACTCTCATCCCTCGAACACATCTCCTTGACCCCAAAATATCCGATCGCTATATTAACACACGAAGCCGCGTAAGACCCATTTTCCGGGCCGCAAGTTGGCGGCGATGCGCGTCTCTCCAGCTGCTATTGGCCTCCAGGAGTTTCCATGAACGTCCCCGACGTCGACCGTGTCATTCCTGAGACTCTGGAACATCCCTACCTCTTCTTTTCCAGGTCCGACCTGGAACGCGTGCGCGCACTCTGCCTCGACGGCACCCACGCGGAAATATACAGTCAGACGCGCGAGCGACTCAACGCTGGGCTCGATCATCCGTTCCCGGTGCCGCCACCCAGAGAGAAGAGCTATCGGAACGGCAACTGGGAAACATACAGCCGCCTTTCAGGCGAAGCCCGGACCCTCCTTGAAGATTATGTGCTGGCCTATGCGGTCGACCGGGACCAGGCCTACTTCGAAAAAGCCTGGGAGGGCCTCGCTTCGATGATGAGCTGGCCCTCGTGGGTCCACCCGGTCCACGAATTTATGCTTCTTGATCTGGACGGCAGTCATACCTGTACCTGTTTCGCCGCTGCTTACGACCTGCTCTTCGACGCCCTTTCCGAAAATCAGCGCCGGGAACTCGAATTCATGATCTTCGCGCGCGGTTTGGGCCATTGCATCGGCGGCATGCAACATCACTTCTGGGCGTCGCGGTACGACAGCAACTGGTGTTCCGTCTGCGTCTCGAACATGGGTCTCTGCGCCCTGGCTATGCTCGATGCAAGGCACATCCATCTTCGGACGGGCATTCGGCCTCGTGAAGCCATGCTCGGCGTCATTCGAGAATGCGTCGAACGCGTCACGAAATTCTACGATGCCATCCAAAACGACGGTTCGTGGAAGGAGGGTCCGGGGTACTGGAACTACGGCATCAGTACTTCCTTCCCCTTTTCCGATGCGCTTCGACGGCTCACCGGTGGACAGATCAACCTTTACGACCATCCCAAACTCAAAAATACGGTCGACTTTCCGATCAACTGTTTTCTCCCGCCCGACCGCGTGGTCAACTTTGCCGACTGCGGCAAACAGTTTCCCGGCGGTATGGCCTTCCGCAAATTCGCGCAGGAATTCGACCACGGCGCCGCGGCCTACTTCGATCGACTCACCACGGACAGCCGGCCCTCCATCAAATTGGCGGAGCTATTCTGGGATGCGTCCGATACCGTTCCCGAACTGCCCGTCGAGCCCCACCCGTCGGCCTACTTTCCCGACGCCGGCTGGTGCGTTATGCGAGGATCATGGCAGGATCCCGACGCCCCCGTCATGGCGCTGAAGATCGGCGCGACGGTCGAACCCCACGGCCATGCGGATGTTGGAAACTACATTATCCACGCCGGCCGCCGGACTGCCGTCCGCGAACTCGGTATCGGTCGGTACGGGGATCCCGGCGAATGGATCTTCAAATCGACCCACGGTCACAATCTGCCACTCTTCGACGAACAGGGCCAACCCGGCGACCGCCGCCTCGTAGGTACCGTGGAAGAGGTCGAATTCACGGCCAACCACGATTACCTCCGGGCTTCCATCTCCTCGGCCTACGACATCGACAAACTCACGGTTTTTGTCCGTCACTTTCTCTACATGCGTCCGGTTTTGTTTCTCGTCATCGACGAGATCGAAGTCACGGAGTCGACCGGAATGGAATCCCGCATTCACTTTGCAGGCACGGCGACGGCGACCGGGTCTTCGGCTACTATCATGGCCGGAAATACAGTTGTGAACGCCCGCCTGTTGACCCCACCAGGCGCCGCGTTCGTCACGGGCAAACACATGGACCTCAAGCCGGGACACGCCGACGCCGAGAGTCTTGAAGTCGAATACCTCAAAGTCGATACCGTCCTGCAACCCGGGCGAGCCAGGTTCGCTGTCGCCTTCGGCATCGACTGCGACACCGCGGACGTTGCGTTACGAGCCGAAAACGGCCGCATCACTGTCTCACGGAACACACAGTCACTCAGCTTCCACACGGCCTTTGTATAAATCCCGGCCTGCCGGCGGCAAACCTGCAGCGGTCTCACACCCGCCCATTCCATGCGAATTACCACCTGGAACGTGAACGGCCTGCGCGCCGCACTCAGAAAAGGCTTTGCCCGGCAAGTTGAACGGATCGCGCCGGACGTACTCCTCCTCCAGGAAGTCCGTGCGCTCCCTGAGCAGCTTCCCGGCGAGTGGATCAATCCGCTCGGCTGGCATGTTCACTGGCATCCCGCCGAACGTAAAGGGTACTCCGGGGTTGCGGTCTGGTCCCGCCATCGGTTTGAGGTCCTCGGCACCGGCATCCACGAGTCCGATCCGGAAGGACGGATCCTTCAGGTACGTGTGAAGGGTATCCGATTGGTAAACGTCTACCTTCCATCCGGCTCATCCAGTGAAGATCGCCAGAAGATCAAGGAAGATCTCTGGATGGCCCGGTTTCTACCGTGGTCTAAGCAACACACGCAACGTAATGAGCCCGTGATTCTGGGCGGCGACTTCAACATTGCTCACACGGCAAAGGACATTTTCTATGCCAAAGGGAACGAAAAAAACTCAGGATTCCTGCCACACGAAAGGCAATGGATGACCGACCTGCTGGCTGCCGGTTGGAACGACTTTGCGCGGCAGCACTTTGGAGATGTACAGGGTCCCTATTCCTGGTGGTCCAATCGCGGGAGGGCCCGCGAATTCGACCGGGGCTGGCGAATCGACTACCTGCTCGGGAATGCCGCGGTCGCCAGACGTTTCCGTGCCGCCGCAGTACACCGCCAGGCCGGTCTGACCGTTTCCGACCATGCTCCCGTGAGCATCGATCTGGAAGACACCCCGAGTCCGATCTGATCCGGTCTTCAGTGTCCATGGTCCCCTCGGTCCACTCAAAAAGGAGAATCGCACTTGACCATCCGACCAAACCGCGTCAAACGAAAACTCGCCAACGGCAAAGTCGCCTGCGTCGCCGGCGGCCTCACCCATCCCGACGACATCGACGCCTTTGGCCATACCGGATTCGACGGCGTCTGGCTGGAAGGAGAACACGGGCCCGTCAACGCGGCCGACCTCGGCAACCTCACGAGGGCGTGCGACATCTGGGATATGACCTCGATCGTCAGGGTCAACCGCAACGATCAGGCCCTCATATACCGCACGCTGGACCGGGGTGCGCAGGGCATCGTCGTTCCCCACGTCAATACCGATACGGAGGCGCGCAACGTCGTGGATGGCGGCAAATTCGCTCCGTTGGGCAAACGCGGCCTCTTCACCAGCCGCCAGGGCTATGGCGTAAGCGACTACCTGCAGGCCGCAAACAACGAGACGCTTTTCGTCGTACTCATCGAGGACATCGTCGCGGTGCGGAACCTGGACACCATCCTCGGCGTGGATCACATTGACGTTTTCTTTGTCGCTCCGTCGGATCTGGCCGCCTCAATGGGCCATATTGGAAACAACGACCACCCCGATGTGCAACGCACCGTCGACGAGACCCTGATCCGCATACGGGATGCGGGACGCACGCCAGGCACCCTGACCGGCAACAATAACGTGGAGAAATACACGGACCTGGGCGCGCGTTTTCTGTTGACCAATATCGGCCCATGGATCACCGCGGGGGCCGCTGATTACCTGGAGCGGGCAGGGAGATAGACACGGACGCGGTCGTGATATCCGCGAGACAACATACGGTTGCGTCGGTACGATAGATTCGCCGGTCCATGAGACGCCGACGGCGCAGAGAAACAGCGGAACCCCGCGCTGACATCGCTGGAATCGCAACAGGCACCCGTACGGAATCCACGTCAAACACGAAACGAGAACGCTATGAAGACCAGCACCACGCCCGTCCGACGCCCCACAACCCTGTTTAAGTCACAGGATCTCGAAGTCGCTCGCGGGAACATCGAACGTCACGCCTGGGCCCGGCGTTACCTGGAAGATCTCCTGTCGTCAGTCGAACAGGTGCGGCACACGACCGTCCAGGACCTCAAAGACTGGATTCCACCGGAAACCCCCGGCAGCGAACTCTTTACCATGTGCCCCGCCTGCGAGGCGGCCCCTGTTCACGGACACTACAAATGGGTACCGGAGAATCCCGATCAGCTGATCTGTACGACCTGCAAGACCGTCTATCCCCATTCCGACTACCCCGAAGACGTGGTATTCAAGACCGACTTCGGAGGGGGGCAGGAAATCACGTACTACACGGGCAAACACTGGGACCTCATCGGGTTTCCCTTTGTCTCCTCCTGGACCGCCAATATCCGAGCCCGCAAATGCGAGTATATGGCGCGCATCGCCCGTCAATGCGCCGTGGCCCATGTCCTGACACAGGAGATCGGCCACGCCGAAAAGACCAGGGACATCCTGCTGAGATTCGCCGAGGTCTATCCCGGTTACATGGTTCACTCCGGATACGGCGAGTTTTCGGATGCGCCCGCGGAGGTCGCCGCGAGAAATATCCTGGATCTGCCCAAACCGGAACTGGTGGTGCCGCCAAACCGACCGGACCGCAAACTGCACGTGGGCTACTGGATGGCCGGACGCGCCACCGGAGTGGGCATGGAAGGCACCTTCGTTTCCGATGTCACCGTCGCCTACGACCTCACGTGCGGTTCGGACGCCGGCGGCAGTCCGGTGTACACCCCAGGAGTCCGTCACAAGATTGAGCACGATCTCCTTCGTGAAAGCACTGCCCTTCTCCTCGCGGATCCCAACTTCAACAACAAGAGCGCTACCAACCGCTCTGCCGCGGGCCTTGTCGGCCTTTGTCTTGCCGATCCGAATCTGGTCCGCTTTGGCCTGGACGGGTTCAATCACTTCATCTACAACTGGTTTCTGGAAGATGGAATGAGTTCCGAATCGCCCGGTTATGGATTCATGACGCTCAACGGCATTCGCCACTTCGGCGACGCCGCGCATGGGTACGCCGATTCGGCGGAATCCGGCTCACCGGAACTGGACATCTACGGTGACAGCCGGTACAGGGCCGTACTGGAGGGATACGTCAAGAGCCCGATGCCCGATCTGGGTTACGGCGTAATCGCCGACGACGTAACGGCATGCAGGATGTCCGTTGACATAGCCGATATACTCGTCGCCCGCTACGGCGACGCAAACCACATTGCCATGCTTGCCGAACTGTGCGAATACGATCTGGAAAACCACGGGGGTGAGTTCGCGCTGTTTCACCGACCACCGGATTTGAGAGCCGACCCGTCGGCTCCGCTCATCCTTACCGACCGGTTTTTCCCGGACCTGCGCATCGGACTTCTGCGCACAGGGGAACAAGGACGTGCGAGTACCGCGCTCCTGAGCGCCTCGGATTGGGGTGGGCATCACCACGAAGACAGCCTGAATCTTGTCTACTGGAAGGACGGACAGGAAGCCCTGACCGACCTCGGTTACCTCTGGGACCGGCCCGACAAACACAATACCGTTCGAACCATTGCGCACAACACCGTGATCGTCGACGAGCAAGACCAGAAACGCGACGGCCGCGGCGGCAGCCTCCACCTGTTCGACGGCACAGACCGGATAAAGGTCGCCGCAGTTTCTTCCAGGGCCTACGAGGTCGACACCTATCATCGCCTGTGCGCCGTAATCGACCATGGTGGCGGCAGCTATTTGATCGACTGTTTTCGGGTGACGGGCGGCGGCGTTCACGATTATCTGTTCCACGGCCCGGTCGCCGACGGTGTACCGCGAAATCTGCACCTTCAACCGACCGACGCCGAATGGCGAGATTTGACGAGCCTGTCCGCCGCTCAGACCGACACGCCCTGGTCCATCCACTTCGACCTGGACCGGCAACGGTTCACTGCCTACGCGCTGCCATGCGCCGAGGAGCAGGTCCTCATCGGAAGGGGATGGGGCGAACGGGGCACCGGCTCACGCGACAACGTCCAAACCGGCGAAACCGTACCGTATGTGATCCGCCGCCGCACCGGCCTGCCGGCCCACAGCGTCTTTCTTAGCCTCTTCGACGTCAGTCCCCCTTCCCGTCCGTTCGTAACGGCCGTGGCGAGCCCGGTCTCCTGCTCCGGGGACGGCGTGGGTGTCCGCGTCACCCGCGAATCGGGCACGGATTTCGTGACGGTCTGTCCTGATGGTCAAACCGCTGCTTTTGAATTTCCGGAAGGGTCCCTTGAAACGAATGGCCGCGTTTCCGTATTCTCCCTGGCATCGGACGGGGAACTGGCGTTTGCCTATCTTCTTGGCGGTACACGGGCCAGCCTGAACGACCACGTGCTCGAGCTTGAGGAACCCCTTCTCAGCGGTACGGTTGAGGACGTGATTACGGATAACATCAGCAGCCTTTACCGAATCGACCGGCCGTTGTCCGACGAGAATCTTATCGGCAAGACATTCCTGGTCCGGGGCGGACCCTATGACACGGGATACCCCGTTCTCCACGTTGAATCCGACGATCACTCGGCGTGCATCTACACCAAACGTGACGGTCTCGGATACGATGCCATACCCGCCGAAACGTGGAAAATCGTGAACAGCACCGAACATCTAGCAGCCCGTTGAAAAAGTCCATCCGGGCTACGTCCGGCCCTTGTGGCCGAAATACTGCGTTGCGCTCCCTTCCCGAATCCCCCGATTCGACGCGGTCGCGCGCCTTGTCCTCGGCCACAATGACTCGGCCTCGCCTGCAGAGCGACTTTATCAACAGACTGCTAGCTAATAATTGACAAACACGCTCGTTTTTGTTACGTTGGAAGGTCTTATCCCGATATTGAAACTGCAGTATTCACAGGTTTGACCTGCGGTTTGAAGACGGCCATCCCAGGACCCTATGTTAGATCAGATTCTTCAGCCCATACAACCCCAGATCGAGCGTTTTGAACGGCGTTTCACAGAGACGCTGGCCTCCGATGTCAATCTGGTTCAGGCCATGGGCAGCCATATTCTCACCACGAAGGGAAAAATCATTCGTCCGGCCCTCTCTCTACTTACCGCGCAGGCCATCGGGCAATGTTCCAACAGGGTCGTGGATGCGGCGGCCGGAATCGAAATCATCCACACAGCAACGCTTATCCACGACGACGTTATCGATCTTGCCGACAAACGCCGGGGTGCGGAGGTTCTCAACCTCAAATGGGGCAATAAGGCAGCAGTCCTGATGGGAGACTTTCTCCTGGCCAGGGCTTTGCAGCTTCTGGTCGGCCTCGACTCCATGGAAGTGATGCGAGCCGCTACACGCGCCGTCAGCCGGATGATTGAGGGCGAAATTCTGGAGGTCGAGAGCGGAAACGATGCCGAGGCCGCGCGCTATTTCAAAATGATCGACAAGAAAACCGCATCGCTGATGGCCCTGGCCTGCGAGGTCGGCGCCATATTGGGCGGCGGCACACCCGAGCAGGTCTCGCGGATGTCCACGTTCGGAAAGGAAGTGGGAATCGCCTTCCAGATCACCGACGATTTGCTGGACTTTATCGGTGACGAAGCCTCTCTGGGCAAGCCGGTGGGCAGCGACGTACGCGAGAGAAAACTGACCTTGCCGCTAATTCGCGCTCTGGCCAATTGCCCCAACGGCGACGCCGAACTGATACAGGCAAAAGTACGGGACGGCATTGAATCCGATGCCGAACTCCAGGAAGTTTTCCACTTCGTAAGGCGTTACGAGGGTATCGAAGCCGCCCGCCAGGAAGCACGGGAGTATGCGTCGTCCGGTCTGAAGAGCCTGGCCGAACTGAAATCGTCGGAAGCCAGAAATGCACTTGAACTCGCCGTGAGACATGTGGTCGATCGGCAGAAGTAGGTCGACACGACCGCAGGAACAGCATTCGGCGCCCGACGCCATCCCGATCCCGGATCCATCGTGTTCACAGGAGTCAAAACTCAACAATGAAAAGAGATAACCTTCGCGTTCTGATTATCCTCGCTGCGATCGTCCTCGCGTTGTATTACCTTTTTCCCACGTACCGGTATTATTTCGACCCGCCGGCGGATCCCGATAAACTCGAAGCCGTCAAACGGGAAGCCGTCAACCTGGGGCTGGATCTCCAGGGCGGCATCCACCTGGTTCTTGAGGTGGATCCGACCGGCCTTTCCGAAGACGAACGGACGGATGTTGTAGATCGCGTCAAAGAAATCATCACCAACCGGGTTGATCAGTTCGGTGTGGCGGAACCCATTATCCATCGGGAGGGGGAGTGGCGCATTGTGGTCGAACTTCCTGGCGTGCAGAATGTGGAGCGCGCCAAGAATCTCATACAGACGCAGGCGCGCCTGGAATTCAAAATCCTCGCGCCCGTAACCGACCGCTTCGGTGTACTCGACAAAATCGAAACGCGCCTGGCCGCAAGAGCCGGAGAAGACACAACGAAAAAGGACGTTGCCGGCCTATTTGAAGAGGAGGCCGTCGATGAAAAACCCTCGATTAAACGATATGTACTCTCCCTGGGCGAAGATCTGATTGTTCCTGCCGACAGGATACAGACCGTAAAGGCCATCCTGTTTGAAGATCCGGAAATCCGTGAGCTCATTCCGGACGATACGGAGTTCCTCTGGGGAAACGAAGTGGAAGAATTCGGCGATGGTCAGATGTACCGGCGGCTCTATTATCTGTACAAGCGCATCGAAATGACCGGCGACATCGTTCAGGACGCCAAGGTTACCAAGGGTCAGAGTTTTGAAAATGCCGGGCAGCCCATAATCAACTTTTCCACAACAAACGAAGGCATCAAACGCTTTTCCCGGGTGACCGGGGCCCACCTCGAAGAACGCATGGCCATCATTCTCGATGACCAGGTCTACTCGGCGCCTACCATTCGCGCGAAAATTCGTGATGGCCGGTCCATTATCGAAGGCAGCGGCGACCTGGATGAGGCGAAAGACCTGGCCATTGTGCTGCGGGCGGGTGCCCTTCCGGCCAACGCGCCGATTGTAGAAGACCGAACCGTCGGTCCCTCGCTCGGACGGGACTCCATTGAGCAGGGGCGGAAGGCCGCCCTGATCGGTCTGGCCATCGTTATGGCATTTATGGTCCTTTACTACGGCCTTTCCGGGATCGTAGCCAACTTTGCATTGTTCCTGAATCTCCTGTTCGTCATGGCGATCCTGGCGGGGTTCGGCGGCACGCTCACCTTGCCTGGAATTGCCGGGATTATTCTAACGATCGGTATTGCAGTCGACGCCAACGTGCTCATCTTCGAGCGTATCCGTGAAGAGTTGCGCAACGGCAAGACCCTCCGCGTCGCCGTCGAAGACGGGTACGGCAGAGCGCTGCTCACCATTGTCGACGCCAACGTCACCACGGTAATAACCGCCGTTGTGCTCTACCAGTTCGGTACGGGTCCCATCCGGGGCTTCGCACTGACCCTCATGGTCGGTATTCTCTGCAGTATGTTCACAGCCCTGTTCGTGACGCGGACCCTCTTCAGAATCGCGATCAAACGCTGGCAACTGACGTCCATCAGTATTGGCAGACTGACCATATTCCATCGTCCATCATTTGACTTCCTGAGCCTGCGCAAACCGGCGTTCGTGCTTTCGGCGCTTCTTATCCTGATCGGTCTGGGTTCCACGATTTACAGGGGAGGCTACAACCTCGGAATTGACTTCGCGGGCGGTACCCTGTTGGAGTTGCACTTCGAACCTCCGGTCGAGGTTGCAAACCTGCGGGCTACCCTGCAAGACGTCGACGTGAAGGGTGAAAGACGCGACTTGAGACACAGCGAGATCAAAATTTTCGGCCCGGCTTCAGATATTCTGATTCGCGTCGAGGAAGAAACCGAAGGGACAGTCACGGCGGACGCCATAAAAAACACGCTCAAGTCGGAATTTGCGTCCAGCATTCCCGATCCAACGCAGTGGTTGAGGCGTCAGGAGGCAGTGGGGCCCAAGATCGGCAGTGAACTCAAACAAAACGCCGTTAATGCAATTCTCGTCTCGCTGGTCCTGATCGTTTTCTACATCTGGTGGCGTTTCAAGCAGATCCAGTTCGGCATCGCCGCCGTCGTGGCGCTGTTCCACGACGTCCTGCTCACTCTTGGCGTTTTTTCCCTGTTGGATAAAGAGATTTCTCTCGCTATCGTGGCCGCGTTGCTTACGATCGTTGGATACTCGCTGAACGATACGATCGTGGTATACGATCGCATCCGGGAAAATCGGAAGCTTTACCGGCGAGACAATTCGGCCGAGGTTATCAACCGAAGCATCAACGAGAGCCTCAATCGGACGGTTCTTACCTCAGGTACAACGCTGCTCGTTGTCCTGGGCCTGCTTCTCCTCGGCGGGGAGGTCATTCACGATTTTGCTTTCGCATTGATGATCGGCGTGATCGTAGGAACCTATTCATCTTCATTCGTGGCCAGTCCTCTCGTGCTGGTCTGGCAGAATGCCATTGATCGCCGGAAAGAGACCGCAGCAGTGTCCTCCCGCCGGGCGAGAGCATAACCCGGCAATCTGAACCCAATAGGAAAGCCCGGCGATGTTCGCCGGGCTTTCCTATTGTTATCTGCAAATTACGCTGTTTGGTCGATTCCAAAAACACGGGACGGGACACTAAAACTGATACGCACGTTTCGCGTTCTCCCGATCCTGTTTCTTCAGGCCGGGATGCCGGACGACGGCCGCCGTATGGTCCGGACAGGGAGACGTCGGCTCGGCTCCGGGCACGAACACTTCTTCCAGTCGACTCGGGCAATACATCGAAGCCACCTCAAACGTATCGCCACATACCTCCATCCGGGCGACGCCCGGCGGCAGTTCAAATTTCTCCTCGGGCAATTCGAGTGTCTCGTGTGCTTTTTTCATGAATTTCGCCCATACCGGCAGCGCCACGGCCGCGCCCGACATCCTGCTTCCCAGAGACGCCCGATAGTCGTCGAACCCTACCCAGACGCCGGCCACGATCTGTGGCGTGAAGCCCACAAACCACGTGTCCGCGAAGTTCTGAGTGGTACCCGTTTTTCCTGCGGCCGGCCGCCGAAACCCATATATCGATCGGGCGCCTGAACCGGTGCCGCGCCAGATTCCCTTGGGCGTCTGCTTCCGCATATCCATCACGGACTGAAGCATGCTCGTCGCGACGGCGGCCGCCTCCGCACTGAGCGCCTCGTGCTCCTGGCCCTGAACCCGGCTTTCCATAAGGCTGCCGTCCTTGTCCGTGATCTTCACAATGGCGACCGGCTCCACGCGGATGCCACCGTTGGGAAACGTCCCGTAGGCGGCCACCAGGTCGATCAGTTTCACTTCACTTGTACCCATGCCGAGAGACTTCACTGCCCGGATCCTGCTGGAAATTCCCATGCGCTTCGCCTGGTTCACCGCGGTGCGGGGCCCAATCTCTTCCAGAATTTTCGTTGTCACCACATTCCGAGACATGGCAAGGCCGTCCCGCATCGTCATCCAGCCCAGGAACTTCCGATCGTAGTTCTGCGGCCGCCACAGGCTGCCGTCGTACATCTCTACCGTAACGGCCGTATCCGGATACCGACGCGTGGGCGGAATCTTCTGCGCGATTGCCGACGCATAGATGATCGGCTTAAATGCCGATCCTGGCTGGCGAAGGGCTTGAACGGCCCGGTTGAATTTGGTCTCGGTGAAGTCACGGCCACCTACCATAGCCAGAATGTGTCCCGTGCGGGTGTCCAGCGCGACCAGCGCTCCCTGTACCACCGTGGCCTTCAGCGAGTCTTCCCGGGTGCGGATTCCAGCCCAAAAAGTCGAATCCGGCGGGCTCCGCCGTCTTTTCGCCTCCACCCTTTTCTGTACCGTATCCAGGTGGTTCAGCAGGGTCTCCTCGGCAATTGCCTGAATACGGCTGTCCACAGTCGAATAGACCGACGCGCCGTCCTTATACAATAGATTCCAACCGTATTTTTTCTCGAGGTAACGGCGAATATACTCCGTGAAATACGGCGCTTCACCGATCTCTTCATCCACGGTTTCCTTTAGGATAATGGGGCGCCGCGTGGCGGAAATGTATTGCGCCTGAGTGATTCGGCCCGTGTTGCGCATCAAACGAAGTACCACGTCACGCCGATCTCTGGCCCGTCGGGGATGGTTGATCGGTGAGTAGAAATAAGGTCCTCGGAGCAGTCCGACCAGCAGCGCGCACTCGTCCGACGTCAACTCCTGGGCGTCCTTGCCGAAGAACCGCTCTGCTGCGGACTGAATGCCGTATGCACCGTTTCCAAACAGGACCTTATTGAAATATATTTCGATTATTTCCCGTTTCGTATACGTCCGCTCGAGCAGCACGGCCGTCAACTGCTCCTTCACCTTCCGGGTCCATGTCTGTTTCTGGTCCAGGAACAGGTTCCGGGCGAGTTGCTGCGTAATCGTGCTGGCGCCGTGGCCCTTCAGTCTGCCTTCCTGCGTCACGTTGCGCAATACGGCGCGGAAGATATCGGGCAGGCTCACACCCCAATGCCGCCAGAAGAGCTGATCCTCCGTTGCGGTCAGAGCCCAGATAGCGGCCTCGGGAATCTGGTTGTAAGCAATCGGCACCCTATTCTCGACCCAGAACCGCTTCAGCACCGCGCCGTCGGCGGAGATGATGCTGGTGGTTCGCGCGGGTTCCACCTCCTCCAATTGTGCAAAGGAGGGCAACTCATCCTTGAATCGAAGCACCACCCCTCCCGCGACGCTCGCATACACCAGTACGCAGATCCCACAATAGAACAAAATTCGCCGTGCATAGTATCTCAACATCTTACGGACTTCCAATCTGAAATAGATCGAACGCTTCCGGGCGGGACCGATGCCCCTGCATTCCGGCCGGGTTCGTCCGCCGTTGGCCGGCCTGGAACCATTTATCGAATTCGAGCCAGCGGCCCGTTTGTGTCTGTGGGCAAACGCGTTATGACATCACCGCTGCAAGATTCTTGTTCAACCTGCCGAGCGCACTCTGGTACTGTGCGTGCCGCGCCTTCTCCCTGGAGACGACCTCCGCGGGCGCATTGTTAAGAAATCCGGAGTTACTGAGCTTTCTGTCCAGCCCGCCCAGCAACGCCTCCAGCTTCCCGATCTCCTTCTTCAGACGCTGGCGCTCCACGTCAAGATCGATCAGCCCTTGTAAAGGCACAAAGATCTCGACATCCCTCAACACGGCGCTGGCGGAAGCCGCCGGGCGGATAATATGAGCGCCTATGCGAAGATCCGCAACCCTGGCAAGCGCTCGAAAATAAACCTCGAATCGGGTCAGAACGTCCCCGATATCTGCCGAATTCACCTTCAAGTGGACATCCGCGCGCCTGCCCGGCGGCACGCGCATCGTACCGCGAATATTCCTGACCGCACCCACAACCGCCTGCAATAGCGCCATCTCGCGTTCCGCCGTCGCGTCGAATCGTCCGGAGTTCGCTTCCGGCCACTTCGCAACAATCAGCGCTTCTCCAGAGTGTGGAAGTTGCTGCCACAGTGCTTCGGAGATAAACGGCGCCAACGGATGAAGCAAACGCAGGGAGCCCTCCAGCACATGGACGAGCACACGCCGCGCGGTCATTCCCGCTTCCGGGTCACTGCCGTTCAGCCGCACCTTGGCGATTTCCAGGTACCAGTCGCAATATGCGTTCCATACGAATTCGTATAGGGTTCTGGATGCTTCGTCAAAACGATAGGCCTCCAGAGACTCCGTCACGGCGCACACTGTGCGGTTGTACTGGCTGAGTATCCATCGATCCGCAGGATCGTCAGGCGAAACCGGTGGCCGCGTGCACCTAAAGTCATCCCCTTCAAGGTTCATCTGTACAAACCGCGCCGCATTCCAGATCTTGTTGCAAAAATTCCTGCAGGACTCCGTTATGGGGGAATCCTGTAAATCGTTGTCCGCGACGTCGGCGTCAAAGCGAATGTCCTGTGAACTGCCGCACTGGTAAAGCAACGACAGACGCGTTGCATCCGCGCCGTACCGCTCGATCAGTTCCCTCGGATCGATCCCGGTACCCAGCGACTTACTCATCCGTTTTCCGTCGCGCGTCTGGACGGTCGGATGAACAAGAACCGTTCCGAAAGGAATCTCTTCCACGAACTCCACGGCCGTCATTATCATCCGCGCCACCCACAGGAAGAGAATATCCCTGCCGGTTATCATCAGATCGGTTGGATGGAACACCGTCAAGTCCTCGGCCGGCTCCGGCCATCCGAGGGTGGCGAAGGGCCAGAGAGCCGACGAAAACCAGGTATCCAGAACGTCCGGATCCTGCACAAGCTCCCGGTTGCCGCAGGCATCGCAACGTACGGGCGCATCCACCCGAACCAGCACCTTTCCGCAGTCCTCGCAGGTCCACACGGGGATCCGGTGTCCCCACCAGATCTGCCGGGAGATGCACCAGTCCTGAATGTTTTCGAGCCAGTCAACGGAATATTCTCGAAATCGATCCGGTACATATTTGATCTCTTGCCTTCTCAAGGCGGGCAGAGCCTGATCCGCCAGGGACCTCATAGCCAGAAACCACTGGTCCATCGGCAGTGGCTCGATGGGAGTGCCACACTTATCGTGGTGCGGCACCATATGTTCGTAATCCTCGATGCGCTCGAGTAGTCCCGATTCCTTCAGGGCCGCAATCACCGCTTTCCGGCAGGCGAACCGGTCCATGCCGCTAAACGATGCGGCTTCCTGGTTCATCTCTCCGCTGAATCCAATGACCTGGATCTCTGGCAATCCGTGCCGTAACCCGATTTCGTAGTCATTGGGGTCGTGCGCGGGCGTCACCTTAACCGCGCCGCTACCCATCTCCGGATCCGCGTACCGATCGGCCACAATCGGGATCGGCCGCTCCATTAGCGGCAACATGACACGGCCGCCAATGGCCCGTTGCCAGCGCCGGTCTTCGGGATGCACCGCCACGCCCGTATCTCCCAACATCGTCTCAGGACGCGTCGTGGCAACCACCACGTCCGGCCCACCTTCCAGACCCGGATATCTGATATGCCACAGGTATCCTTCATGTTCCCGCTCCTCCACCTCCAGGTCCGATATGACCGTGCCGCACCTCGGGCACCAATTTACCATCCGCTTGCCTCGGTAGACCCATCCCTTTTCATAAAATCTCACAAAAGCGGACAATACCGCCTGGGCGTATTCACCATCCATGGTAAACCGTTCACGGCCCCAATCGTAGCTGCATCCCATTTCCCGGAGCTGGTTGAGAATGGTTCCGCCGTATTCTTGTTTCCAGACCGCGATACGCTTTAACATCTCCTCCCGGCCAATATCGTGGCGTCCCTTTCCTTCCTCCTCAAAAATCTGTTGTTCTACCTTCATCTGGGTGGCAATGCCGGCGTGGTCGGTACCCGGCAGGCAGAGCGTCCGATACCCCTGCATTCGCTTCCATCGCACCACGGCATCATGAATTGCATGCTGCAGCGCGTGCCCCATGTGAAGCTCTCCGGTGACATTAGGCGGTGGAATCGTGATGGAATACGCCTTTCCGACGGCCCGATATTCCGGCCTGAAATAGCCCCTTGTCTCCCAGAAGGCGTACCAGGTCTTTTCGACCGACCCTGGATCGTACTTTTTTTCGTGCACGGCCTGTTCTCCCATTCCGCTAAACCGTTCCTTTTCCCATTAGACGGCGTTCTAGAAGATTGATTCCGTATACGGCCTGTCGTCGACCGGTCCTCAACTGCCGTAGGGCACTGATGGCCCCTCTGCAGCCAGCATTCGATTCAGAAAATCCAGCGACTTGACCTGGCCCCGGTTTCCAATATGGCGCCACAAAAAGCTGCGTAGCACACGACGCGCTTCGTTGGTGTCGCTCGCGTGGAAACCCTTCTCGTCGATTCGGTCTGCACGTGCAATCTGAAGTTGCTCCAGGAATTGGATGGTAGCCATTTTGACTCCAAGGCCCCCGCTTTCGCAACGGCGGCAGACCGTACCGCCACGCCCGGCGTCGAAACAGACCCTGCCGCCGGTTATCCGAACGCCACATTGGACGCAACCGCTCAGATGGGGACGATAGCCCAGCGCCGCGGCCGCCTTGAGCTGAAAATACCAAAGCGGCAATTCAACCGCCTGTTCCTCAACCGTTTCCATCCATCGCAGCGTTTCCAGGGTAACACTGCATAAAAGGGAATTCGCATCTTCTTCCGGCGTCAGGCGATCCAGCAGATCACACACGGCGCTTGCGTAGACAAGGCGCCGGTAGACCCGTTTGATGCCCTCAAAGGGATACAGAATATCACCTTCACTCAAAGTCTGTAATTCTCGGTTTTCACGGCTATAGAAAACATAAGCGCCCCAGGTAATCGGCTCCACGCTGGCGCCGAACTTACTCCTGGGGCGCCGGGCGCCCCTGGCGACAACCCGCACCTTACCCGCGGTACGGGTATAGATTACCACCACCTTGCTGCTCTCGCTCATCCGGTAGCCGCGCAGAACCAAACCTTCGGTTTTCGATATCATTTCTCGGTTACCGACTTCGGGGACGGCGCACCAGGGTACACCATATAGACCGTTTCGTTTTCCTTAACCATCCCGTACCGCTCCCGCGCAATCCTCTCAATGATCTCCAGGTCGTTCTTCAACATCTCGACTTCGGTCTCCAACCGCCGGTTTTCGGCCCTTACGGTTTCAATCTCACCGTACATCGCCTCAATCTCCCGGCTTCGCTCCCGAATCTGCATATACCCACTGTCTCCCGCGAAAAATAAATAGACGAACCACAGGGCAGGCAGCGCCCACAGGAATCGATACATCCTTCTGCGGGGTGCGTACAGATATTCCCGTTTTCCTCTATAAAATTTCATTCCGAAAAACCCCTGTGAACGATTGGATCGTCAAGGACTTCACGCCGGAGAAACGGTGCGCGGTCGAAAGCATTGGAACGGACGGCTACAGCACCAAAAGATCGTCCCGGTGAACCACCTCTCCTCCGGTTTCCACGTCCAGAATCGACACGACCTCGCCCGTTGATTTACCCAATATCCGCTGTACCTCGTCCGAGCCGTACTTCACCACTCCGCGTGCGACCTCCAGCCGACGGCGGTCTTCAACAGCAATCAACTCTCCGGCCTCAAAGGCGCCTACCACCTTTACGATACCTGAAGGCAACAGGCTCTTTCCGCGTTTCACGATTGCCTCCACAGCGCCGTCGTCCACGATCACGGCGCCTTGTCGACGGGAATTGGCAATCCAGAGCTTGCGGCTGGGAAGCTTCTCCCTCGCGGCAAGAAATAATGTGCCCGATGGCATACCTGCAAGGATCTGGCCCAATCCCATCTTGTGCCCGTTTGCAATCACCGCCAACCTGCCTCCTCGGGTCACACTCTGTGCCGCCTCCAGTTTTGAACGCATTCCGCCCAGGCTCACCTGGCTACCGGCTTTCCCGGCCCTTTCGATCATTTCGGGGCCAACCTCCTCAACCCGCGCAATGAGGCGTGCGTCCAAGTGGCGGTCCGGGTCTTCCGAGTAAAGCCCATCAACGTCGGTCAGGATAACAAGAAGGTCAGCGTCGACCAGATGTGCCACGAGCGCGGAGAGGCGATCGTTGTCACCTACCGAAAGCTGGAGTTCCTCAACCGCCACGCTGTCGTTTTCGTTAAGAATCGGAACGGCACCGAAGCGAAACAACGAATCCAGCGTATTCCGCGCGTTAACGTAACGGCGCCGGTTATCAAGGTCATCGGCAGTCAGCAGGACCTGTCCAACGGGAATATGATGGGATCGGAACGCCAGTTTGTACGCATTCATCACCAGCCCCTGTCCAACCGCCGCGGTTGCCTGCAACGCTGACAATCGTCGCGGCCGCTCCTTCAGGCCCAGCCGGCCCATGCCGGCCCCGACGGCGCCCGACGACACAACGGCAACCTGTATTCCCGTCCGGCGCAATTCTGCCACATCGGTAGCCAGTCGCTCAATCAACTTCAGATTCAGCGCGCGGTCCTGTTGCGTGACCAGACGCGTGCCCAGCTTCACCACGACGCGCCGAACACCTTCGAACAGCGTCTTTCGTTCAGGGCAGGTCCGGTTCGGATCGGAGTCACGCATCGTTCCATCCTCCACTGGCAGCCCCCGCTTTCTTTTTGTCATGCATCGATCCATTACAAATCCACCCTGACCCGTGGCCGCACACAGACACCCCGCCTGGCCAGATACGCTTTCACCTGGGGAATGCTGTAGTGCCGATAATGAAAAATAGACGCCGCCAGAGCCGCACTCGCCTTGCCTTGATGAAGCACCTGATACATGTGCTCCGGCCCACCTGAACCCCCGGAAGCCACGATCGGCACGTCTACAAGATCCGCCACGGCGCGGTTCAACTCAATGTCATACCCCTCCCTCGTGCCATCAGCATCGATGCTGTTCAACACCAGCTCCCCCGCGCCTCTGTCGACCAATTCCAATGCCCATTCCAGGGCATCTCTGCCCGTCCGCTTCCTTCCCCCGTCGATCATGACTTCCCATTCCGGTGTTTCGGACTTGCCTACGCGTCGAATTGCGTCTATGGATCCGACAATTGCCTGTGTGCCGAAACGCTCTGCACCACGGGTAATCACCTCCGGCGTGCGGACCGCGGCCGAATTGATGGATGCCTTTTCGGCGCCGCCTTCGATGATCGTGCGAATATCGTCAAACGTCCGTACGCCGCCGCCCACCGTAAACGGGATAAATACCTGCTCCGATACCTGGCGAACGAGATCAGCCACGATCTCTCGCTTCTCGGCCGACGCCGTAATATCGAAAAAAACAAGCTCGTCAGCCCCTTCCTCGTCGTACCGACGGGCCAGTTCGACAGGATCTCCGGCGTCCCGGTCAGCCGAAAACTTCACCCCGCGTACATTCCGACCGTTCTTGACGTCCAGACAGGGTATGATTCGTTTCGCTAGCATACGCGCTCGACGAAATTCTTCAGGATTCGCAGTCCGAGATCCTGGCTCTTCTCGGGGTGAAACTGAATCCCGTAGGTGGCCCCCCGGCCCGCGATGGACGTATAGTCAAGCGCGTAGTCCGTTGTCGCCACACAGTCGGTCTCGACTTCAGGATCCACGTAGTATGAATGTACGAAATAGAAGAATGCCTCGTCGGGAATGCCCGTCAGAAGCGGCGTCTGTTTTTGAATTTGAATCTGGTTCCACCCGATCTGCGGTACTCGCACACCCTCTGGAAACCGACGTACAGAACCCGGAAAAACGTCAAATCCGCGGTGGCGGCCCATCTCGTTGCTTTCGGTAAAAAGAAGCTGGAGACCGACGCAGATCCCCAGGAATGGACGACCGCTGGCAATCGAATCCATGAGAGGTTCGATCAGCCCCGCTGCATTCAGGTTCACCATCGTGTCTCCAAAGGCCCCGACTCCGGGCAATACCACGCGGTCAGCACGGTACACGTCTTCCGGGCGATCCGTAATCACCGCGGCGTGCCCGACGCGTTCAAATCCCTTTTGCACGCTACGCAGATTGCCTATGCCGCAGTCCACAATCACGATCATCACAACCCCCGTCCGGACCTCCGCTATCAGTCCGTTGAAAAAGTTGCTCTGCAGGCGAGGCCGAGCCATTGTGACCGAAGACAAGGCGCCTGCCTGTGCGGTGCACGCAGACAGGCGCGACTGAGCCGAATCGGGGGATTCGGGGAGGGAGCGCAACGCAGTAATTCGGCAACAAGAGCCGGCCGCAGACCGGATGGACTTTTTCAACGGGCTGCTATGCTCCCAACTCCTCCGACCGCCGCGTCGCAGCTTCCACCGCCTTCATCAACGCGGCGCGAACTCCGCCCAGTTCCATGGCCTGTAACCCGGCGATGGTCGTACCGCCGGCGGACGTTACCTGGTCTTTCAACACCGCCGGGTGCTGTCCGCTCTGGATCACCATCTTTGCACTGCCAAAAACCGTTTGCGCTGCCAGCTTGAGCGCGACGGGCTTCGGAATTCCCATCCTGACACCCCCATCGGCCAGCGCATCGATTATTAAATACACAAAGGCAGGGCCGCTGCCGGAAAGTCCGGTCACCGCATCCATTTGCGCTTCGTTCAGGCGCACCGACTCACCCACCGTTTCCAGGATGGCTTCAGCGGTCGCGAAGTGTGCTTCCTGCGCGAATCGACCCGCGCAAATGGCCGCGACAGACGAGCGAATCTGTGCAAGAATATTCGGCATCGCCCGCACAACCGGCACCCGCCCGCCCAGAACTTTCTCAATCGCCCCGGTCCGCACGCCGCCCATAATCGAAAGCACCATCTGCCGATCGGTAAGGGAAGGCGCCAGCGGCGCCGCAACCGATGCCCAGATCTGGGGCTTCAGACCCAGCACCACCACGTCCTGTTCCGCGGCAACTTCAGCGGCGTTGCGGCTTGTCTGCACACCCAGCGTCTGCCGATGGGCCTCCAACAATGCCGCATCGATATCCACGGCCGTCACCCGTTCCGGGGGCAGAGCACCGGAATGCACCAGACCCGAGATCAACGCGCCGCCCATATTTCCGGCGCCAACGACAGCGATCTTTATGTTTTTTATTTCATCCATATCCGTGCATTTCAATCCGAATTTCTCTTGGGCAATCTGGTTTCCAGGATTTATGGGTTTATTGATTAACAAAGGTCAGCCAGCCGTACCGGTCGTCCGCCTCGCCCGACACGACACCGAAAAAAGCGTCCTGCAGTGCTTTTGTAATGGGCCCGCGGATCCCTTCACCGATCGGAATGTGATCAATCCGTGCAACTGGCGTCACCTCGGCCGCGCTGCCGGTAAAAAAGACTTCGTCGGCAATATACAGTGCCTCTCTCGGTATGGCGCGCTGAGTGACCGCATATCCCAGTTCTCGCGCCAGCGTAATTACCGTATGACGGGTAATGCCAGGCAGAATTGACGATCCGGTGGAGGGGGTGTAGATCGCGCCGTTCTTCACCATAAAAATGTTCTCTCCGCTGGCTTCGCTCACGTGGCCCTGTGCATCCAGCGCGATCCCTTCCACGTATCCATCGGCGAGCGCCTCCAGCTTGATCAACTGCGAGTTCATGTAATTCGCGCCCACCTTGGCCAACGACGGCATCGTATTCGGCGCCAGGCGGTTCCACGAGGAAAACCGCACCGCCGCACCCTTTTCTAGAGCCTCCTCGCCCAGATAGGCGCCCCATTCCCACACGGCAATCACGACTTCAACGGGACAGGGCGAGGGATCCACGCCCAGACTTCCGTATCCTCGAAAGATGACGGGGCGCACGTAACAGGCCTGAAGTCCGTTCGTTCGGATGGACTCCAGAATGGCCTGAGACAATTCCTCACGTTCATAAGGAATTGGCATCCGATAGATCTTGGCTGAATCGTACAGACGATTCACGTGATCCGCCAACCGGAAACAGGCCGGTCCCCTCCGCGTATTGTAACAGCGAACTCCCTCAAAAATACTGGATCCATAGTGCACGACGTGCGACAACACGTGAATCCTTGCGTCGTCCCAATCCACGAACTTTCCGTTAAACCAGATCTTGTCCGCCTTCGGCATCGGAGGCATTTCTAATCCCTTTTGGATGGATGGACGTGTATCCTGCGGAGGACGTCTCCCGCAGACATATAGCTTGCATCGGTACACCCTTTTCCCCCGGCCGCCGGCCCGCAGCAGGCTGTGGGAGCCTTTTACTCTTCCGTTCGATTCAACTGTGTGTCACCGTGGGGAATCTGTGAAAGTGTGTTCGCCATAGCCGCTATCGGCGCCGGAAAATCTGGCCGCTGGGATCACAAGATGCCTTGAGCGCGCGACAAATCCGCTCAAACTGCGGTATGGAGATCGCCTCCGGTCGCAACCTGAAATCGATGTCGGCTACTGCACCCACGCGTTGCAGGATCTCCATCTTGCCATCTACCATTCCCAGCAGGGCATTCTTCAACATCTTTCGCCGCTGACCGAAAGCCGCGCGAACCACGCGAAAGAAGAATTCCTCATCCTGAATCCCGAAGGGAGTCTTCCCGTCGAAGTCCAGCCGCATCACGGACGAAAAGACCCTGGGTGCCGGATAAAAAACAGCGGGAGTCAGGTCGAAGAGTATATTCGGTCGCGTATGCAACTGAACGGCAATCGACAGAACCCCGTAGTCCCTGCTGCCCGGTGCGGCGACAATTCGTCGGGCAACCTCCCGTTGAACGGTCAGGACCGCTCGCGCAAACCCAAACCGGGCATCAAGGATTCGCTGGATAACCGCGCCCGTGATGTTATACGGCAGGTTGCCCACCAGAATCGCCCGTTCAAATCCCTCCTCACGAATCAGTTTGCGAAAGTCAACCGTTAACACATCCTGGTTGCACAGACGCAATCTCCGGCCGAACCTCGCCCGCAGGAAGACACACAGCGCCTCATCCCGTTCGATCCCGATCACCCTGGCCGATTGTGCCACCAACTGGTCGGTCAGCGCGCCGCGGCCCGGGCCGATTTCAACGACAAGATCGTCCGCGCGGGCACCTGCCGCCCTGACGATCCTGTGGACAGCCCCTGCGTCGGTAAGGAAATGCTGCGCAAGGCCCTTTTTGGGCTTCGTCATCACACCAACCCGAATAGCCGACGGGCATTCTCCGTGGTACGAGCGGCAAGACTGTCCACCGGCTCGTCCGCGCATCCGGCCAGGAATTCGGCAATTCGCCTGACATAGGCCGGTTCATTTCGCCGGCCCCGATGCGGGATCGGCGCAAGATACGGGCAATCGGTTTCCAGTAGCACCCGATCGGTGGGAATGTCCATCGCCACAGGTAACGAAGAGGAACGTTTATACGTCACCGTTCCGCCGAATCCCAGATGGAAGCCAAGATCCACGGCCCGCTTCGCCTGAGCCGGATCTCCGCCAAAACAGTGCAACGCCCCGCCAGCCGCAATGCCGCCCTCGGCCTCAAGAATCTCCATTACCCGATTCTCCGCGCCACGACTGTGGATAACAAGCGGAAGTCCCGCCTGCCGTGCCAGGCGTATATGGAACCGGAAAATTCGCTCCTGAAGGGTTCGGGGTGCATAATTCCGAAAGAAATCCAGACCCGTCTCACCCACCGCCACAACCTTCTCACTTGATACAAGCCGCTTCAGCGCCCTCAAGCCCGCCCCGTCGGCCAGTTCGACGTCGTGCGGATGAAACCCCACGGTTGCATAGATGCCGTCGTGTAGCAACGCCAGATCCAGCGCCCTCCGGCTCACATCCAGGTTTGTACCTACGTTGACAATGCGCCCTACCCCCGCCTCCCGGGCCCGCTGGATGATCGCTTCTTCCTCCCCCAGAAACTGAGGGAAATTCAAATGGGCATGGGTATCGACAAGCATTGTGCTCAGCCCACCTCCGCTCCGTCGGGAACGTCGGCATCCGGTTGCAGCAGCGCGACACGGCCGTCCGCCGATGCCGCCAGCAGCATCCCTTCCGACGCCAAACCGCGGATTGTCGCCGGCTCCAGATTGGCCACCACCACGATCTGACGCCCCACCAGCGAATCCGGGAGATAATGTTCCGCCACGCCGGCAACAATCTGACGTTGCTCGTCACCCAGACTGACCAGCAGAGTCAGCAGCCGGTCGGCACCGGGAACTCGTTTTGCGGATTCCACCCTGGCCACTCGAAACTCAAGCTTCTGAAACTCCTTGAACGTTACCAGACCCTCTTTCCTGTCAGCCATGTCTGTTTTCTCCGAGAGGTTTTCTTCTACCGATTCGATCCTGGGAAAAATCGGGCCACGTGCATTCACCTCCGCCCCGGCGCGCAACCCGCCCCAGGGATGAAGGCCATGCATCGTCTGCGTCTTCACATCTCCATCCGCTCCAATTTGCTCCCAGATCTCCTCTGACTTGCCGGGCAGCACCGGAAAGAGCAGCACCGCCAGATGGCGCATCGTCTCAAGAAGGCCGTAGATTGTAGCCTTTAATGTATCCTTACCGCCCGGATCCTTGGCCAGGTTCCACGGCGCCTGCGCTTCCGCGAAGCGATTGGCCTGCCGAACGAGGTCCCAGATCGCATCCAGAATTCCCGTGGGGTTCATATTTCCCAGCGCGTCGATCACGCCTTCCAGCGTCTTGCGCGCCTGCTCCTTCAACGCGGAAAGGACAGGGTGGTTCACTTCTGCTGCAGGTACCCGCCCGCCCAGGTATCGGTTGGCCATCACCACGGTGCGATTCAGCAAATTGCCCAGATCGTTCGCCAATTCGGAATTATACCGGTGGACGAATCCCGTTTCGCCGAAACTGCTATCCATCCCCAGCACCATCTCGCGCACCAGAAAATATCGAAAGGCGTCCACACCGTATTTCTCCGCCAGATCCAGGGGACGAATCGCATTGCCCAGAGACTTGCTCATCTTTTCGTCGTCTACGAGCCACCATCCGTGGGCCATCACCGTGTCCGGAGTCTCAACACCTATCGCTTTCAACATCGTCGGCCAGTAGATGCAGTGCGTGGTCAGAATATCTTTGCCTATCAGATGGCAGGAAGCGGGCCACCACCGTGCAAACGCTTCGCCATCCTGAAGATAACCCGCGGCTGTAATGTAGTTGATCAGCGCGTCGAACCAGACATAACACACATATGACTCATCAAATGGCAGCGGAATGCCCCAGGACAGGCGGGCCTTCGGACGGGAGATACACAGATCGTTCAATGGGCGGCGCAGAAACCCGAGCATCTCGTTTCTGCGCGTTGCGGGAAGCACAAACCGTGAATCGTCTCGGATATGGTCTATCAGCCACTCCTGATATTTTCCCATGCGGAAGAAATAATTCTTCTCCGATATCCGTGCCACCTCCCGCCCGCACTCCGGGCATTTCCCGTCCAGCAGATCCTTCTCCGTCCAGAACCGTTCGTCAGGCACGCAATACCAGCCCTCGTAGTCGTCCGCGTAGATCTCTCCCGCGTCGTAGAGACGCTGGAGAATCTGCTGCACCACGTGCCGATGCCTGGATTCGGTTGTACGGATGAAGTCATCGTATGAAATATTCAAAGACGCCCAGAGTTTCCTGAAGCGTTCGACCATCTCGTCGCAGTGATCCTGGGGGTCGATACCGCGTTCCTTGGCTGCCTGCGCCACCTTCTGACCGTGCTCGTCCGTCCCTGTCAGAAACAGCACTTCGTCGCCCGCAACCCGATGATACCGGGCAAACACGTCCGCCATGATGGTTGTATAGGCATGCCCGAGATGCGGCTCGTCATTCACATAGTAGATCGGGGTTGTAATGTAGAATCGCCCCATTCACCCAACCTTTCTGGTGTTCTGTCCCGGAAATAGATTGCCGAATGGTGACATATCTCTGGGAAGGGACACTAATTTCCGATTTCTTTGACGTCGCGCCAGAGAGAGACGAGGCCAACGTGCAGATTGACATTGCGGCGATTCATCTCCCGCAACGTCTCGATCCTGCTGGCTGTCCGCTGCAGGCCCTCCAGACCGAACGCGCGGGACAAAAGCCGAATATCGTCCACCCTTCCCCTGTGAGTCACCCCATCGGCATCGCCGTAGCGGAGAACCAGGACGTCCCGTAGCCACACCTCCGCGCCGCCGAGCAGTTGCAGGGCTTCATCTCGATCTGCAGCCAGTTTTTCCAGTGCCGCATAGGTTCTGGCCTCCTCGTCCCACAGGAGCGCCGCCAGAAACCGGTACGCCCGGTCTTGCAGGTCATCAGTCTCCCTGTCGACCATTTCGCGGGCACGCCTGAGGTTTCCGCCGCAGGATCGCGCGATGTACAACGCCTTGTCGGCGTCGACCCCCGGCCCGTCTATCAACATCCGCGCCACGTCGTCAACCGAAACGGACGAAAACACAACCCACTGACAGCGAGAGACAACCGTCGGCAGCAGGGCCTCCTGGGTGGATGACGTGAGAATCAACAGAGAACGTGCGGGTGGTTCTTCCAGTGTTTTCAGCAGCGCATTGGCGGCTTCCACGCGCATCCGATCCGCATGCATCACGACCGCCGCCCTCCATCCCCCCTCGAACGTGCCATATGCAAACTGCCTCTGCAAAGTTCGAATCTGCTCGATGGAAAGGGTGGCGTGGTCGGCCGGTAGTGGATATCCGTAAGGATCTTTTACGATCTGTCGCAGCGTCTCTCGCTCCATCTCAGGCGACGTTCGCGCTGAAAACGGGAACAACAGTGACATATCCGGGTGGATCAAACCCGCTGTCTTCCTGCATCCCCGGCAATTCTCGCAGCACCCCTCTTGCCCCTGGTCGCAGTAAAGGCTCCTCGCCATTTCAAGGGCCGCGGCCACCTTGCCCGCACCCACCGGTCCGGTAAACAAGAGGGCGTGCGGCAAATTTTTGCTTCGCACAATCCGCTCAAGCCGCCCCTTCACGCGTTTTTGACCCACGACTGCCTGGTCGAACATACCACACCCGCCCACCATCTGATTAACGCAATGCCGCAACTCCGCCGTTCACCCACTCGGAAATACGTCCGTTCAACGCCTTCAACATAACGAGCGCATCTTCCCTGGGCTTACGGTAATACCCGCGGCGAATCGCGACCGTCCGAAATCCGAGCTTCCTGTAGAGCCCAATGGCCGCCAGGTTGGAAACCCGGACCTCAAGGGTAACGACCTGTACATTTCGATCGGGCAACCCTTTCAGCACGGCCTCCACAAACTGTCGACCGAAACCTCGACGCCGAAAATCGGTATGCACCGCCAGATCGGCCAGATGATATTCACCAGCCACAAGAAAGCCAACCGCAAACGCGACGACCCGCTTGCCATACACGTAGACAAGACTATGGTTGTTCTGTCTGGATAGTGCGTCTTCAAAATCCCGCCTGTGCCAGGGTTCCGCGAAACCGTCGCGTTCGATGTCCACGACCACGTCGAGGTGCCCTGCGCCCATCTCACAGAGTCTAAATTCGGATATCGCCTGCAAGTCGACCCGCATTGATTTCGGACTCCTTCGGGCCGGCATCGGCCTGATATCGCGTGGCTCTCGCGTTCTCCACCTGACTCCGGCGGAGGTATTCCGGTTCCGCCGTGTCCACGTCGACCGCATGTCCGGCCCGCAGAGCTTCAACGCCCAGAAGAGCCACGGATGCTCCGCTGGGATGGGTGGCTCCGGGGGCAAACCGGGCGTCCTCACCCATATATGCCTCGATCCGGTTCCGGTATGCCAACCCCCCTTCGCCGACGATCAACACCGGTTTTGGCAGCCTCGGCATCAGATCTTCGAGAGGCAACGCGGCGTTTTGAAGGCGCGCGGTCAGAACGCCTGCGTCAAGACCGTACACGCCCGCATAGACTTCGCCGCGACGGGCATCGAGCATCGCACAGACCGGCATCCCTTCAATGACAACCTGTGCCGCCATACCTTTCAGTGTCGGCACTGGCAACAGTGGCAGATTCAACGCGATACACAGGCCCTTCGCCGCGGCCATTCCAATCCGCAAGCCCGTAAACGAACCCGGACCCGACCCCACGGCCACCCCGTGCAGGTCCGCCGGTACGAGTCCCGAGTCTGCCACGGCCCGTTCAACCATCGCCAACGTGCGTTCCGCGTGCCGCAACCCCGTATTCTGCGAATGAGACATCAGAACCCTGTCGTCGTCCACCAGCCCGACACTGCACACCGGCGTCGAGGTTTCGATTCCCAACACGTACATCGCACCGCCTTACGACGCTAGAACACGGTCCCCGTCACCGCCCGGCTTCATAACAGGCGCTCCTGCCGCCCGTCCGGGGGATTCAACCCCAGATGCCGATAGGCCAGTGACGTTGCCTGGCGCCCCCTGTGTGTTCGCAGCAGATAACCTTCCTGAATCAGGTACGGCTCATATACTTCCTCGATGGTATCCGACTCTTCGCCCAGCGCGGCGGCCAGGTTATTGAGGCCAACCGGGCCACCTCCGTACTTCTCCACCAGAGTCGAGAGGAGCCGGCGGTCCATCTCGTCCAGGCCTTCGTTGTCGATGTCGGCCAATTCCAGCGCGCGACCTGCAACATCGAACGTAATCGTACCCCGCGCACGCGCCTGTGCGTAATCCCGCGACCTTCGCAACAGCCGTGTCGCAATGCGGGCGGTACCCCTTGCCCGACGCGCAATTTCGAAAGCCCCCTCCGGATGAATCTCGATTTTCAATATTCGTGCGGCACGTTCGACGATTGTCTTTAATTCCGGTTCCGTATAAAAGTCCAGCCGTTCGATGATCCCGAACCGGTCCCGCATCGGACCGGTCAGCAGGCCATAACGTGTGGTTGCGCCGATGAGTGTAAACCGCTCGAGGGGGACCCTGTACGAGCGCGCGCCGGGACCACTGTCGAGCATAATATCCAGCACGAAATCTTCCATCGCCGGATACAGTGTTTCCTCCACAACCCTGTTCATCCGATGGATCTCATCAATAAACAGGACGTCTTTTTCATTCAGGTTGGTCAGCAAACCCGCCAGGTCCGCCGCGCGTTCAAGTACGGGGCCGGAAGTCGGAACGATTTCGGCCCCCAGTTCGTTGGCGACAACAAATGCAAGCGTTGTCTTTCCCAGCCCCGGAGGACCGTAGACAAGCGCGTGGTCCATGGCCTCGCCCCGGTGCATTGCCGCATCGACCGCAATCCGAAGCTTCTCCTTGACCTTCTCCTGTCCGGTCATATCCGCAAATCGCGCCGGGCGCAACTGCTCGTCGCCTTCACACTGATCCAGGTCTTGCATCTGAGGATCGCTTATCCTTCCAATCATTCTGATCTGTCTTTCGTTATTTCCCCGAGCCCATATCCGTTCTCCGGCGTCGCGACATCCGCATGAACATCGCGCCCTCTGCGGGACTATAGACGCCGTAGCGCTTCTCGGATAATCTCTTCTACCGGTACGTCGTTACCCTGATCGCGGACCACGTGGTTCACCACGCTACGCGCCTCCAACTGAGGGACGCCCAGACCCGCAAGCGCCATTGCCGCTTCCTCAGCCCGTCCCGCTACCACAGGCGATACCTGCTCCCGGACATCGTCGTCGGGCACATCGCCGATCCGGTCCTTCAATTCGAGCACCAGCCGACGGGCGAGTTTCGGGCCAATCCCCTTGATCTGCGTGAGTCCCCCGGCGTCTTCCGATGCCACCAACCTGCGAAAGACCCGGATTTGAACGCCGGAAAGGATCTTCTGTGCCAACGGGGGGCCGATTCCCGAGACTGAAATTAACAGCTCGAACAAGCCCCGCTCGGCTTCGGTTGCGAATCCGTAAATCGTCAACGAATCCTCGCGCACGTGCAAATGGGTCAATATTCTGAGGGTCTCACCCCGACCCCGGCTGGCGTCATAACTTGATAGCGGAATATGAATGAAAAACCCGACGCCTGCAACGTCCACGACCAAATGCGTGGGGCTGTTCACGGCCAGTTTGCCTTCAAGATAGGCGATCATACGACTACCGACCCTTCCGTTTCGCCCCGGTCGTCCGGAACCTGGCGACGCCCATTTCCGAAAGCTTCTCTTTCAGCCGGTCCATCTGCTGCGCGCGCGCGTTCGCGCTCCCGGTTGTGGGAATGGCCGCCGCCCGTTTTCCCACAAGGGACTTTTCCTGATGTCCGTGATCGCCCGGCGCCTGAAGCCGGTTCACGTGGCAAACCGCGACAGCCAGGGCGTCGGTAACATCGTATGGGCCGGTGACGCGCTCCTGACCGAACAGATTTCGTATCATGAACTGAACCTGCTCCTTGGACGCCCCGCCACGGCCCACGACGGCCTGTTTGACCTCGCGAGGCGCGTATTCGAAAACGGGCAGTTCCGACCTGGCGAGCGCCACCATGATCGCGCCCCGGGCTTCGCACATCTTCATCAACGTCTTCACGTTGGCCCGATAGAAGGCATTTTCGACCGCAACCTCATCAGGCGAGTATTCTTCAACCAGCCGTACCAGGCCATCGTGAATCTCCAGCAACCGTCCGGGAAAAGAAAGACCGGGATCCGGTCGCAAACGTCCACATGCAACCAGCCGGCTCTTCCGGCGCTGGTTTTCCACCACTCCATAACCGGTAATGACACTGCCCGGGTCGATACCCATTACAAGCAAGGCGTCCGCCTTTCAAGGGCGTGGATTGGACTCGATACGCTGGTGCAAGACCGGTGACCGCGCCACGCACCTGCGCCAAGGCGAACAGTCCCGTCGGCCAAAGTCGGTCATCTTAAAATTAAATCAAAGCGGCCAGTTGCTCTTCATCCATCTCGAAGTTCGCATAGACCCGTTGTACGTCATCCTGGGATTCCAACATCTCCAACAGCCGAATGACCTGAGCCGCCGTCGTTCCCTCAACGGGAACCGTATTCTGCGGCACGCGGGTCAATTCGGCGCGCTCAACGGGAATCTGTTGCGCCGCAAACGCCTTCTGCACCCCGTCAAAGCCTTGCTGTGACGTGTAAACCTCGTATACTGCTTCCTCTTCAACGATGTCTTCGGCTCCGGCTTCGAGGGCGGCCATCATCAACGTTTCTTCATCGACGTTGTCTCTGGATATCACAACCAGTCCCTTCTGATCGAAAACCCAGGCTACAGAGCCGCTTTCGGCCATGCTGGCGTTACATTTGTTGAGCAGATGCCGCACCTGGGAAACCGTGCGGTTTTTGTTGTCTGTCAATACCTCGATGAAAATTGCGACGCCTCCGGGCCCATACCCCTCGTAAACCGCCGATTCGTACGATTCGCCCGGCAGGTCGCCTGTGCCCTTCTTTATGGCGCGCTCAATATTGGCGGCCGGCATATTTTCCGATTTTGCGTTTAAAATGGCGGCCCTGAGCCGTGGGTTATTCGCCTCATCGCGGCCCCCATCCCTCGCAGACACCGTAATTTCCCTGATCAGCCTGGTGAACAGCTTGCCCCTGGCGGCATCCGCGCGTCCTTTTTTGTGCTTGATATTTGCCCATTTCGAATGACCGGCCATAAACCGCCCACCTCCTTCGAAGATCAACAAACTCTCGAAAAAATCGCTCTAACTATTTGATAATATAGAAACAAATAGATATTAAGGCAATACAAAAAGAAGCGATTTTGCTCGCAGTTTCGCCGCCTCCGGCTTCCTTGATACGCCAGGCCACGAGACCGATCGCCGGCGACGGGACGTCCCGGCACCCACCACTGGCGACTCCACGGCGTCATGCCGGCCGAATCCCTGCTTCCGGCAGAGGTTCCGCTATTCAGGAGAACACTCCGCCGTAAAATCGGGATAGGGGGGAGCCTCACGGCTCCGCCCCTCCCACACCACCGTGCGTACGGGTCCGTACACGGCGGTTCGACGGATTTAAGCGGTCAAGTCGGGCAGCAAGGAAGGGAGCCCGAGCTTGTTGAAGAAGGCGTTGGTCAGGGCGATGGACAGCGCGGGGCTGTTGCTGAGCCGCCAGGGTCCGTGGGGGCTGCCGGCGGTCTGCGCCGCCAGGTCCTTACCGACGCCGTGGCGGCGCAACGCTGCAAAGCGAGTGCGCCCGCGTTTCCACTGCCGCCAGACGAAGGCGCGAAGCCGACGTCTGATCCATTGGTCGAGGCGGCGCAAGACCGAAGGGGTCTCGCAGAAGCCGAAGTAGCCCCGCCACCCGACAAGGTAGCGGGACAACGCCGTGGTCAGGCGGGAAAGACCGACGCTGTTCGTGCCCCGCGTCAGCTCCCGGACCCGAGCCTTGAACCGGGCCACCGCCTGTCCAGCGATGCGCCGCCGGGGTGTTTGTCCCCCGGTAAAGCTGAAGCCCAGAAAGGATCGCGCCACCGGGCGGTCGACCGCGCTCTTGGCCACGTTGACCGTCAGCTTCAGGCGCCGGGCCAGGAAGTGGGTCACGCTGGCCTCTACCCGCGCGCCCGCACGCCGGGACCGCACATAGATGTTACAATCGTCGGCATAGCGGACGAAGCGGTGGCCACGCGTCTCCAGTTCCTTGTCCAGGACATCCAGCATCAGGTTCGACAGCAATGGCGACAGCGGGCCGCCCTGCGGCGTCCCTTCCGTCGCCGGGCTCACCAGGCCGCCGTCCAGCACGCCCGCGGTCAGAAAACCACGGACCAGCTTGAGCAGAGGCTTGTCGGCCACGCGCTTGGCCAACAGACCCATCAGGATGTCGTGGTTGACCCGGTCAAAGAATTTTTCCAGGTCAAGATCCACCACGATTGCGAACCCCGCGCTGATATGCTCCTGCGCGCGCTGCACCGCCTGATGCGCCGAGCGGCCAGGCCTGAACCCGTAGCTCGCCTCCGAAAAACGCTCGTCCCACGCCTCCTGTAACACCTGCATCGCCGCCTGCTGGATGAAGCGGTCCAACACCGTCGGCACGCCCAGCAATCGAACGCCGCCAGACGCCTTCGGTATCTCCACGCGCCGCACCGGCTGCGGGATGTAGCTGCCGTCAAGGAGGCGTGACCTGATCTCTCTCCAGTGGTCCTTCAGGTGGCCCACCAGCGCCTCGACACGCATCCCGTCCACGCCAGGCGCTCCCTTGTTGCGCCGTACACGCTTCAGTGCCTTCCACAAATTTCCGGGCTCGACCACCGCCTCCATCGACACGGCCAGCCCGGCCGCAGGGCGTTCGGGGGCGGCACGCGCCACGCACACTTCGGTCCCTTCAGCAACGGCGGCCCGGGCTTCACCCTTCGCCACCGGCGCCAAGGCCAGTTCCAACTGGATTTTCTGCCGCATAGTACGCATGAGCGTGCCGTCCTACTTGTCCTGTCCATCGTTCGGGCCTTCGCCGGTCCCCCGGCTACTATGCCCTCTGCTGACTTCTGCGCCGCGATCACGGCCCTTACGAACCGCTCAGTCCGGGCTTTCCGGACACGACGCAGACCTCCCGAGGTAAGATCGACCGCCTTCAGCGCACACCCGCCGGATTTACCACCCCGGCACTTGATGGCTGTGGACTTCGCGATCATTGGCTCGCTCGTCCCGCCGGGTAGGCCTCTTATCCGGTTCTTGTCCATCGGGTCGCGCCTTTGCTACGCGCTTCCTTCAGACGACGCCTCGCAACGACGCCCTTGCGCTTCGCTAACCCTTCGCCGCCATCAGGCTGGGTAGAGGACTTCCACCTCCAAGCTGTCGATCATGCTCGGCACACCAAAAGCGGGCGATGTCCAGGAGGACACCGCCCTGAGGTCGTCGGTTCATCATTCCGACTTACGCCTCTACGGCTTCGCCCTCCTTCTTGGATGCTTCTACGATTTTCCGGGTCAGATCGGCGGGTACGGGTTCGTAGTGGTCGAATTCCATCGTGTAATCGCCCGTGCCCTGCGTCATCGAACGGAGCGACGTTGAATATTTATATAGCTCCGCCAGCGGTACTTCCGCCCGGATGACCTGAAAACTGCCCTCCGGATCCATACCCTGGATTCGACCCCGGCGGCTGTTTAAATCGCCCATGACATCGCCCATATATTTGTCGGGAACCATCACCGTTACTCGATAAATTGGCTCCAGCAGGATCGGCCTGGCGTTCATAAACGCCTTCTGGAATGCCTGAGAGCCCGCCATCTGAAAGGCCATTTCGGATGAATCTACAGGGTGATACGAACCGTCATAGACCGTTACGCGTGTATCCACGACGTTGTAACCGGCAAGTACTCCCCGCTGGATGGCTTCGGCAACCCCTTTTTGCACTGCGGGAATATAATTGCGTGGAATGGCGCCACCCACCACATCGTCCTGAAATTCGTATCCTTCGCCACGGCTCGTCGGCTCAATTCTTAAGTATGCCTCGCCGAACTGCCCACGCCCGCCGGTCTGTTTCTTGTGCCGGTGGTGCCCCTCAGAGTGAGACGTGATCGTCTCACGATACGGGATCCTCGGCTGCACCGTGATTACCTCAACGCCAAACTTCTGCTTCAGCTTGTCGAGCACAACGTCGAGATGCAGCTCTCCCTGGCCCTGAACGATGATCTGTTTCAGTTCCGCATCGTATCCGGCAATGAAACTGGGATCTTCTTCGTGAATTCGCTGCAATCCCATGCTGATCTTCTCTTCGTCGCCGCGTGATTTCGGCTCCAGAGCGATACGGATCAGGGGATGCGGGAATTCCATCGGCGCGACCTCAACCTGGTTGCGACGATCGCACAACGTATTGCCGCTATGCGTGTCTTTCAGCTTGACCAGCGCCCCCATATCGCCAGCAGAAATCGTTTGGATCTCTTCGCGGTCCTGGCCGTTCAGGACGTAAATCTGTCCCACGCGTTCGATGGTTTTCCTATTTGAATTATACGCTTCCGAGGATGCCGGCAACGAACCGGAAACGACGCGCACGAAAGACAGATCGCCAACGGTTTCGGAAACGGTCTTGAACACCACGGCGGCAAGGGGTCCGTCCGCGGACGGGCGGAGTTCGGCCGATTCATCCGTTGCAACCATGCGTCCGCTCGTAGCGGACATTTCGGACGGAGCCATCATATTGTCAACGAGAAAACCCAGCAATTGATCCGTTCCGATATTCTTGGAGGCGTCGCCACACAGAACCGGAACGGTCGTTCCGTTCAGGATGCCGATTTTAAGTCCGCGCAAGAGGTCCTCTTGCGAAAGATCCTCCTCCTCGAGATATTTCTCCGTCAGCTCATCGTCGCTTTCAGCCGCCGCTTCGACGATCTGTTCTCGGAGGGACTCGACGTCGTCACGAAGATCGGCAGGCACCTCGCCCACTTCAGGTTTTCCGTTCGAATCGGCTTGATACGTCAGTAGCCTCTGATGCAGTACATCGATGATCTGGTTGAAACCAACGCCCTGGTTGACGGGTAATTGAAACGGCAGCACGTGTCGCCCATACTGCTCCTGCAATGCTTTCAAAACATTCTCGAAATCAGCGAACTCTTTGTCGATGTGATTGACAAAAAACAGACGAGGACGGCCGAAGGATTCCGCGAACCCCCAGGCCTTGTCCGTCCCGATCTCCACGCCGTTGGCCGCGTGAACAAGGAGAACCGCATTGTCCGCTGCCCAGAGCGCCGCCTTGGCGTCGCCGATGAAATCCGCATATCCCGGCGCGTCTAAAATGTTGATTTTTGTGCCTTTCCACCTGCAGTGCAACATTGAGACGCTGATCGAGATCTTTCGGGCGATTTCGGCCTCGGTGAAATCGGACTTTGTCGTGCCGGCATCGATGGACCCCAGCCGATTGCTCCCGCCTGTCGTAAAAAGCAGGGCCTCGGCCAACGAGGTTTTTCCCGTGCTGCTGTGTCCCACCAGGGCGACGTTCCGAATTCTGTCAGGCGTTTCGATATTCACGCGCCTCCTCCTGTAAAAACGAAAAAAAACAGCGACGTGTTCGCCGCCCGCCGTTGCATCGACCTGGCCGGAAAGACGTGAACCGGCCGACAATATCATCCAGCGCCCGAAGACGCTAATTAATATAGATACACCACGCGTGTCAAGTCATTCTTTCTTTGCGCAGGTACGTCAAAGGGTCCGGGATTCGTCTGAATCCCGGACCCGGTTGGAGTTTCCCGGCAGCG
This sequence comes from Candidatus Latescibacterota bacterium, assembly GCA_965219455.1. GTDB lineage: Bacteria > Latescibacterota > UBA2968 > UBA2968 > JAAXHE01. The sequence goes on from OZ244744.1 coordinate 205,464, forward strand.
ACCTACTCTCCCACAAGGCTACCCAAGCAGTACCATCGGCGCTGGAGGGCTTAACTTCTCTGTTCGGAATGGGAAGAGGTGTTTCCCCTCCGCTATAGCCACCAGGAAAACAATCACGACAACCGAATACGGAACAGGATCTCGCTGCATACAGAACGCACAGGCGATCCGCCGAGAAACCATTATATTGATCAAGCCGCACGGCTGATTAGTATCGCTCGGCTGAACGCATTGCTGCGCTTACACCTGCGACCTATCGACCTTGTAGTCTACAAGGAGCCTTCAGGTGGGTAAACCCACGGGATATCTAATCTTGGAGTGGGCTTCGCGCTTAGATGCTTTCAGCGCTTATCCCTGCCGAACATAGCTACCCAGCGATGCCTCTGGCGAGACAACTGGTACACTAGAGGTTCGTCCATCCCGGTCCTCTCGTACTAAGGACAGATCTCCTCAAATATCCTGCGCCCACGGCAGATAGGGACCGAACTGTCTCACGACGTTCTAAACCCAGCTCGCGTACCACTTTAATAGGAGGACAGCCTAACCCTTGGGACCTTGTCCAGCCCCAGGACGTGATGAGCCGACATCGAGGTGCCGAGCCCTCCCGTCGCTATGGACGCTTGGGGAGGACCAGCCTGTTATCCCCGGAGTACCTTTTATCCGTTGAGCTTCGGCGCTTCCACGCGCAACCGTCGGATCACTAAGCCCTGCTTTCGCACCTGCTCGACCTGTGTGTCTCGCAGTTAAGCTCCCTTATACCTTTACGCTCTATGCGCGATTACCGACCGCGCTGAGGGAACCTTTGGGCGCCTCCGTTACACTTTAGGAGGCGACCGCCCCAGCCAAACTTCCCACCTGACAGTGTTCCCGACCCTGATTCAAGGGCCCAGGTTAGAATTCCAGCAGAATAAGAGTGGTATTTCAAGGTCGGCTCCATGAGGGCTGGCGCCCCCACTTCGTAGCCTCCCACCTATCCTACACATACTGTGCCGAAACCCAGTGTCAGGCTGGAGTAAAGGTTCACGGGGTCTTTCCGTCCCGCCGCGGGTATCCGGCATCTTCACCGGAACTACAATTTCGCCGAGTCCCCCGTTGAGACAGCGCCCAAGCCGTTACACCATTCGTGCAGGTCGGCAATTAACCGACGAGGAATTTCGCTACCTTAGGACCGTTATAGTTACGGCCGCCGTTTACCAGAGCTTCGATTCAGAGCTTCGCCCGAAGGCTGACCCCTCCTCTTAACCGGCTGGCACCGGGCAGGTGTCAGTCCCTATACGTCGTCTTGCGACTTTGCAGAGACCTGTGTTTTTAGTAAACAGTCGCCCAGGCCGTTTCTCTGCGACCCCCTTCGGCTCACGGAGCGAGTCCGATCACCTACTTGGAGGTGCTCCTTCTCCCGAAGTTACGGAGCCAATTTGCCTAGTTCCTTAACGAGGGTTCTCTCGCGCACCTTGGGATTCTCTCCCCGTCTACCTGTGTCGGTTTGCGGTACGGACACCCGAGAGACTCGCATAGAGGTTTTTCTTGGCAGTATGATTAAGGCCAGTTGGCTTGCCCGAAGGCTCGTTTCCCCTTAACCCCTCAGGGTTGACAACCGTCCGGATTTGCCTGGACGGTCCCCCTACAGGCTTAGACCCGCATTTCCAGTCGCGGGCTGGCCGCCACTACTGCGTCACCCCATAGCTCAAACATCTCTAAGGTGGTACAGGAATATTAACCTGTTTTCCATCGCCTACGCCTTTCGGCCTCGGCTTAGGACCCGACTGACCCTGGGCGGACGAACCTTCCCCAGGAAACCTTAGACTTTCGGTGAACAGGATTCTTACCTGTTTTGTCGCTACTCATGCCGGCATAGTCTCTTCTATTTCGTCCAGCAAACCTTACGGTTCACCTTCAACCTACCATAGAATGCTCCCCTACCGCTCCAGTCTGAAAGACTGAAACCCGCAGCTTCGGCGATGAACTTGAGTCCCGATCATTGTCGGCGCAGGATCACTTGACTAGTGAGCTGTTACGCACTCTTTAAATGAATGGCTG